>DOIU01000189.1 GCA_003511825.1 Gammaproteobacteria bacterium
CCTGTATTATCGGCCCGTTTGCTGCTAAGCAGCAAAGTATTGGGTGTACGAAATCCACGCACACTGAGCATTGAACCGTATCTTATGTGACACGGCTCACCCAGGGTTTCAGTGCATCCAAGTGCGTCGACATGCAGTGATTTCCCTAAGCCTAACCACTGCCCTGACCCACTCTTTCGACTGGCGCCTCACACGCTTGCCTTACTGGCAGGCATTGAGGCAAAGAGCCGAGCTCTTGTGCCGCCAGACAATTTGGATAAAACGGCTGAGCGATCAGCCCGACAAAAGGTACTCAACATGCGAAAGAACAGCACAGCCCTCGTTACCGGCGGTAACGGTGGAATCGGCCAAGAAATCTGCAAAGCGCTGTCCAACCAGGGATGCCACGTTGTCGCGGGCTATCACCCCGCTGATCAGGAGAACGCTGAAAAATGGCAAGCCGCCATGAAAGAAGAAGGCTTCAACTTCTCCATCAAAGCCGCTGACGTTTCCAACGCCGACAGCGCCTTAGAAATGGTCACGCAAATCGAAAGTGAAATTGGCCCCATTGACGTTCTGGTCAATTGTGCAGGCATCACGCGTGACAAGAGCATCAAAAAGATGGACATCGAAGACTGGGATGCTGTGATTGAAACCAACCTGAACAGTGCTTTTTACGTCACCAAGCCCGTGATGATGGCGATGATGGAACGCGAGTACGGTCGCATCATCAATATTTCATCCGTGAACGGTCAACGTGGCCAGTTTGGGCAACCCAACTACTCCGCAGCGAAAGCGGGTCTGCATGGCTTCACCATGTCTGCCGCGCTAGAAGGCGCCACCAAAGGCGTGACCGTCAACACAATTTCTCCCGGCTACGTGGAAACCCCCATGACGAGCGCCATGCCCGAGAAAGTGCTCGATGCCATCGTGTCTCAAGTGCCGATGCGCCGCATGGCCAAGCCGCAAGAAATCGCATTTGCCGTCGCCTTCCTCGCTGACGAGCGCAATGCGTACACCACGGGTGCGAACATTCCTGTTAATGGTGGTCTCTTCACCAGCTTCTAAAGCCACCGCTTTAGGGTCGGGGCCGCTCACACGCGGCCCCGATTTCTCGCTGGCTCATCAGATGGCGTTCCCTCCTCCCTTCATGCCCTCACTTTCGCTATAATCTGCGCGCAATTTCGCTCACCGAGAACTTCCCATGACGTTGCGACTGGTTGATTCACACTGCCACCTGAACTTTGAAGGTCTGCGGGAACGCCTACCCGACGTATTGGACAACGCGCAGGCGCACGACATCCATTGGATGCTCTGCATCAGCGTATCCTGGGAGGAATACCCCGAAGTGCTCGCCTTGGCAAAGGCGCACCCGCATATCTTTGCCTCTCTGGGTGTACATCCCAATTATCCCGACGGACATGAACCCACCATTGATGAGCTGGTGGAGCTTGGCAGCTCGCCCGAGGTTGTCGCTATCGGCGAAACCGGGTTGGATTACTTTCGCAGTGAAGGTGATCTGACGTGGCAGCACACGCGGTTCCAGCGACACATTGCCGCAGCACGTCAGCTGAACAAACCACTGATCATACACACGCGTAATGCAGCAGCAGACACCATGGACACCCTGCGCAACCACAACGCCGAAGACGCGGGCGGCGTGATGCATTGCTTTGCTGAAGACTGGGACATCGCCAAGCAAGCACTGGATATCGGCTTTTATATCTCTTTCTCGGGGATCGTGACGTTCAAAAGCGCGCCATTGGTACAAGAGGTTGCGCGCAAAGCACCGCTGGATCGGATTTTGGTAGAGACGGATTCACCCTACTTAGCACCCGTGCCCATGCGCGGCAAACGCAATGAGCCTGCCTACACCCGCCACACTGCCGAGCACGTCGCCCAGCTTCGCGGCATCAGCCTGGAAGCCTTAGCAGAGGCGACGACGGACAATTTCTTCAGATTATTCAATACCGCTGAACGCGGCGAGGTCGCTTAGCTGAGCTACCGAGAACACCATTAAGCAATGGTCGCTTCGATCAGTCGAACAACTTTTTCTTTGTTGATGGCTTGCTCGCCCAGCTCCGAATACAGATCATAAATCGACACTGCAACACCGGCTTTCTTTACCGCACTCATCGGAATTTTGAGCCGATCAATGGTCAGATCAAGGCATTCCAACACAGCCACCAACAAGGTCGGATTGAGATTACCGCCATTGCCCGTCTGCGCACTGGGGACTGCGCCACCGGATACCGCCGCATCGAAGTGGCTCTTGTGCATTGGTCCTCGCCCCGTCGCGAGCCAATTGATACTCACGTTCCCGGTATTGGCCAAGGCAATCAATTTATCCAGCGTTGGCAAACTCTCATCATTTAGATAGTTATGCAAGGTGCCGGCAGACATCGACGCCGACGAAGCGAATTCGCGGATACTCCTGCCCTGCATCGCTGCGCGTAATCGGTGTGAGAAACCCTGCGAATCTTCATGCGTATCGAAAATCATAACCTACGTCTTTACCCGTTAATTTGACCCATAACACCACCCTGTCTCAGCTCACACTGAGCCGGCGCGCAGCAATGCCAAATAAGTGACAGAAACTAAAAAAATACTCTGTTTCAGGATGTTGAACTGATCAATGTCTTGAACTATATTGGGAACCATATGGAATTTGATACTAAAACCCACGACATATTCCGGCTGGAAGACAAACGGCGGGCGTGGATCATATACCAATTGTCTCTGCAGAATCAAAGCCTACGCCTCTATTGCCCGCGATGCCGACGTGAGTCGCCAAGCTGTGTGGCAAGCGTTGGTTAAGCCGTATCCCCGCGCTGAAAAAATCATTGCCCAGACGCTAGGACTGACGCCACAGATCTTGTTTCCTGAGCGCTACGACTCAGATGGACTGCCCAATCGCAAACGCGGTCGCCCGATAAAATAGTCTTGTCATGACAAGAATAGCACCGTAGAACCCCGCAGTAAATCAGGCTCTTTAGGGCCCAAATCGACACTTCGCATCAAGTTCCAACCAAAAACAGTTGTCTTATAATCTAGCACCTGATCGCACGGGGATTGTATTTTTTGGTCTCATTCTGCTACCCAAATCAGGTGCTTGCACGCCTCTTTTGACGGATAGATCACGTAATGCCATCCGTTTCGGATATTCGATAAATTGTCTGTTTGGGGATACACTGTAGAGGCAGACAGGCGAAGCCCACGAAAAAAAGCTGATCACCACACATAAACGCCGCTGCTCAACACCGGGAGGGTTTTCAGGTCAAGTTGCCGATAGCGGTCTGGCTGCGCAAAACCATTCAGTCTTTTCATTGCTTTTGGGTACCTGCCAACCAATGGATAAAAAAATACTCATCGTAGACGACGAACCCAACATTCTCTTATCACTCGACTTTATCATTCAGAAGGCCGGCTACCAGGCACAAACCGCCGCCGACGGCGAGGAAGCACTGGAGCAAATCAAACAGTGGCAACCCGATCTCGTGCTGCTGGATGTCAATATGCCCAAGCTTGATGGTTTTGAAGTGTGCCAAATTGTGCGCGAAAACCCCGCGCTGTCTGCCGTCAAGATCATCATGCTCACCGCCAAGGGGCGCCAAGTAGAACGCGAAAAAGGCCTGGCTCTGGGTGCAGATGACTATGTCAGCAAACCGTTTTCAACCCAGGAAATCATTAAAAAGATCAACGACTTTCTCGACGAGTAAGACGAAGGTTCCGCCACGCAGTAGGCGCTAGCCGACCACAGAAGTCGGTGGTAAAACGCATTTCGAGGCATCAACGACGGGTGACTTACAACCCAAGCACCGTGCCAGAGGACCCCACACATGCCGTTTCGACACAGGCCTGACCTTGTCTTTATCCTGATATTGGTTTTTATCGTTGCCGCTTGCATTTTGCTGCTCACCGGCATCGCCACCGACAACGCCACGAGCCAATCGCTGTTCGCGGTCTCGCTAGGACTGTTAGCGGTTGCGGGGTCAGCGACCTTGCTGCAGTGGTACAACCTAAAAAACAAGCTCATTCAGCCCTTGCGCTCCGTGGTTCGCGGCGCTGAGATCATCCTGAAAACGCACGCCGCCCATGAGCTGGAAATCAAGCCCGGCCATCTGCTGGGACGACTGCCGGAAATTGTTCACGACTTCGGCGATGAAATTGCCGAGTCACGCTCACAGATCTCACGAGCGCTCAAAACCGGCGCACAATCGGCAGACGATCAGCGCCACTACCTTGAACAGGTCATTCGAGGACTGGATGAAGGCGTCATCGTGTGTGACAGTCAAGCGCGCATTATTCTCTATAACCCGAGCGCCTACCGAATACTGCAAAGCCCGGAACAACTGGGTCTCGGTCGATCACTCTTCGATGTACTGCTTCGCGGGCCCGTCGAACACACACTGGACGTCATCCGCGCACAAAGCACATCCGACATCAACGGCTCAAGCCCAACCAGCAAATCGAC
Organism: Gammaproteobacteria bacterium; assembly: GCA_003511825.1. Classification (GTDB taxonomy): domain Bacteria; phylum Pseudomonadota; class Gammaproteobacteria; order Granulosicoccales; family Granulosicoccaceae; genus UBA7957. The sequence goes on from DOIU01000189.1 coordinate 4,454, forward strand.
TGATTTCGTCTGCTCAGTGCTGAATAAAGAGCACATGCTGCATTGCCGCATGGGCTTGCTGGATGACGAATCAGACGCCGTGGATTCACGCGGTTTCGTCATGACCCTGTCAGACGTGACCGCCCGCCAGGGCGCCCTGCGCAAGCGCAATGAGCTGCTGCGCAAAACCGTTGAACAACTGCGCAGTCCACTGGCCAGCCTGAAAGCGGCGGCCGAGAACATCAATACCCACCCCGACCTCCCGGAAGAGATGCGTAACGCATTTAACGCCGTCATCGTGGCTGAAAGCGAAAACCTCACCGAACAAATTGATCACCTGGCCCAGGAATCCCGCAAACTGCTGGGCGGTGAACTCGTCACCGCAGACATTTTCTCCACCGACCTCATCCACAACATCGCCACGCGCGAAGCGGTTGAAAACACCTTCGCCATCACCCAGACCGGCTTACCCTTGTGGATGCGCGTCGACAGCCATGCCATGACCGTGTTGATTGAGTTTTACATGCAACAAATCAACACACTGCAAGGCGTGACGTCGTTTGATGTCGACGCGGATAAACGCGACCAAAAGGTTTATCTCGATCTCACGTGGCAAGGTACCCCCGTTACCCACAAGCAGCTCAACGCCTGGGAGCTGGAGACCTTACCCGACGTCGTCGGCTTCCCGACCGTATCCCGGGTGCTGCAACAGCACAGCAGTGTGGTCTGGAGCCAAAAGCACCCGCGCATCGACGGCAGTGCCATTTTGCGCATCCCCGTGCCAGGGTCAAACCGACCTGTCGAAAGCGCGAGTGAGACCTTACCGCCCCGCCCAATGGTCTATGATTTTGATCTGGCCCAGCTCGCCGGTGACGACGCAACCGTCAAAAACCAGCGCCTGCGCGAACTGAATTTCGTCGTCTTTGATACCGAAACCACGGGTCTGAATCCCGATCAAGGTGACGAAATTATTCAGATCGCGGGCGTGAGGGTCGTGAACCAGCGGATTCTCACCGATGAGGTCTTTGATCAGTTGGTCTACCCCAACCGTTCTATCCCTAAAAGCTCCATCCGCTTTCACGGGATTACTGATGATGACGTGCAAGGCAAGCCATTGATTGACGAGGTGTTGCCCGATTTTCATCGCTTCGTCGGCAACTCCGTGCTGGTCGCGCACAACGCTTGGTTCGATCTTAAGTTCCTAAAGCGCCGTGAGATGCAATCGGGCATCCGTTTTCGCAACCCGGTGCTCGACACGCTGATGCTCTCTGTGTGCTTGCATGGCCACGAGGTGGATCAATCCTTGGATGCCATTGTGGCACGCCTGGGCATTGAAATTCTCGAGCGTCACACCGCACTGGCGGACAGCTTGGCCACGGCCGAGCTGCTGCTCAGGCTGATCGATTTGCTGGAAGCGCAGGGTATAATCACGCTACAAGACGCGTTGAATGCGTACAAATAATCTGCACCACGGGAGGGAGACGCCATGCCGGAAACCGACGATCGACAACGGCTGCTGGTCACCGTGCTCTGCGGGCTGCTGCTGTTTAATTACCCGCTCTTGCTGCTGGCGTCGCGCGATGGATTGATCTTTGGCGTCCCAGTATTGTATTTGTACCTCTTTGGCGTCTGGTTACTCTTGATTGTGGGCGTCCGTTTCTGGGTTCAACGCCTGAGCGGCGCTGCCACTGCGTCACAGGATAACGACCCCCGTGCTTAGCGACGGCGTGGTCCTGTTTGCGGCCTTTTTCTACATGGCCATCCTGTTTGCGATCGCTTATGTGGGCGACCGGCGCTCGCTGGCCAAGCGCAGCATGATCAGCAATCCCTACGTCTATTCGCTGTCGCTGGCGATCTATTGCACGGCGTGGACGTACTACGGCAGCGTGGGCCGCGCCGCGACGACGGGTCTCGGCTTTTTACCCATTTACCTCGGCCCCACCCTCATGGCCGCGCTGTGGTGGTTTGTGCTGCGCAAGATCGTGCGAATTGCTAAACGCCACCGTATCACGTCGCTCGCCGACTTCATCGGCTCTCGCTACGGCAAGAGCGCGTCACTGACCAGCCTGGTTACGGTGATCTGCGTGATCGGCATCCTACCGTATATTTCTTTGCAGCTGAAAGCCGTCGCAGCAAGCTACGCCGTGATTCAGCAGTACCCCGAGGTCATCACACCGCAGCTGATCCACAGTAATTTCTGGCAGGACACCGCCTTTTACATTGCCTTGCTACTGGCAGCCTTCACCATCATGTTCGGCACGCGTCAATTGGATGCCACCGAACACCACGAAGGCATGGTGGCGGCCATCGCCTTTGAATCGCTGGTCAAGCTGATCGCGTTTCTCGCCGTCGGCATCTATACCACGTTTTTCCTGTTTGACGGCTTGGGCGCATTGTTCACACAAGCGATGGCGGAGCCTGCATTGGCACGCTTACTCACCCTCGAGGCCATGCCCGGCGGATACACGAACTGGTTTGCGCTCTTGCTTATTTCTATGCTGGCCGTGTTCTTTCTACCCCGCCAATTCCAAGTGGCCGTGGTCGAGAACACCGACGAAGCGCATATCGACAAAGCCACCTGGCTGTTCCCGCTCTACTTGCTGCTGATCAACCTGTTTGTCCTGCCGCTGGCGTTGGGTGGTCTGTTGCTCTTCCCGGAAGGTGCGGTAGACCCTGACACCTTCGTACTGTCGATACCCATGGCTGGGCAGCAAGAGTGGCTCACGCTGTTCGTATTCATTGGCGGACTCTC
>DOIU01000340.1 GCA_003511825.1 Gammaproteobacteria bacterium
AGGAGGACGGCAAGCATTGCCCGCTGAAGTAACATCGTGTGGGGTCTCTCTGTAGGTTTTAAGATTGCCAGTCGTTGCTTGGATGCACAATGGGCACGCAAACGACGGACTCTTACCTATACAGAGGCAGGCTCACAAAATTTTTTTCACAAACCACGATTTTTTTTAACGGGTATGCAACTCGACGGAGCAGTGGCTGAAAACAGGCTGCTAGGGCGCCTCAAATAATAAAATATCTGACCCCTGCTGTTGCAGATGTACCGGTTGCGTCACGACCAAACCTTCCAGAAATTGGTCAGCCTGTTCGATGCGGAAGCTGGTGGTGATGCGCAGGGTGTTTAGAGAAGCATCCATGATGCGTATCTGTGACCGCCGATGGTTGTTCAGATCGAAGACAATGTCCCGCAAAAGTGCATTGTCATAAACCAGACGGCCGTCGAGCCAGGCCAATTCGGCCTTAGGGTTGATCGATGTGATCTCGCTCAAGAGACCCTCGCGGTCAGTGTGCACAGCTTGCCCAGCTTGCAAGGTCCGTTGAACGTGCGGCGCACTGCTCGCCGAGGAGACGCTCACCCGACCGGCCAGCACGGCCACGCGAGTGGTCTCCGCGTCCCGTCGCACCGTGAAGTCCGTGCCGAGGACATCGATGCGAGCCTGGCCCGCGTGCACGCTAAACACACGCGCAGCATCGTGGGTGACGGCGAATTGTGCGCGACCTCGACGCAGTTCGATCTCGCGCGCCCGCGTGCCGATGCGCGCCACCATCAACGCGTTGGACTCCAAGGTCACCTGAGAGCCATCGGTCAAGCGGAAGGTTCGGGTTTCACCCAGGCGGGCGGCATATTCGATGGCCTCGGGCGACGAAACCGTAAGCCAACCCGAGAACCATACGGCGACAGCGAGCATGGCGGCTGCGGCGCCGACGAGCATGGCACGTCGTGGGTATGGACTCGGTGCCACGGGCGTCGGTTGCATCAGTGCCTCGGCTTCCGCGCAGGCGAGATCGGTGAGTCCGATGTCTTCCCATAGGCGCTCAGCTCGTTCAAAGGCCATCGCATTTTCCTGGCTGGCTGAGAGCCACGCGGCAAAGCGCGCTTGCAAGCGCTCATCAGGCTCTGCCGCGTTCAGCTGTACTAGCCAGTCGCGCGCTTTTTCATCCGGGTTTTCGCGTTGAGGTCTCATGAGGAGGTTGACCGTTGGCAAAGCTGATGGGACTCGTGCTCTTGGGTCTCGGCAGAAAGATGCGCCAGAGCACGGGTTAACTGCCGGGAAATGGTCGCGATGCTCCAGCCCGTGCTATCGGCGATTTCCTGATAGGTGTGTCCCATCACACGGCTCCGTATCAAAATTTCACGTTGTTTCGGTGTCAGCCCTTCCATGGCTTGGTTTAAGCGCGAGAGACGATCCCGGCTTGTGCACAAACGTTCTGGGGTCGCATTGTCAACACTTTCGCACTCCCGCTCAAGCACGTGATCGAGGAACTGACGGGTTGCCGCCACGTGACCCACCGAGCGACGACCCACATTGAGCGCAACCTTAAACAAAAACGCCTTCGGGTCTTCAATGTGGTGATGAGACTTCATCGCCGCCATCTGGGTGAAGGCGGACTGCACCACGTCCTCGGGGTCGGGTGGCCCATCGCCGTGCACACGCCTTAAACGCGCAACGAGTTCCGGGCGAAAATTGGTAAACAGCTCAGTTAAAAACCGATTGCGGCTCTTTTTTGAGCAGGCGGTGGCTGTTGCACTCAAGATGAACCCTTTTACCTCAATACCTCTGCAGGGTCAGTGGCCCCCCTGGTGGCCTCTGGTGTGAACACGGAGTTCGCGTATCGGAGACATGGGGTATACCGATTCTGATTGGCCATCTTAATGAAAATGATTCTCAACAACAACCCCCCATACCGACGCGTATTGGGCAAATTCCTCGTTGTACCCTGCTAAAGTGATTTAGCGATCCTGCTGCCGGTACCATCGAAGGCATTGAGCCGCCAGCGCCTGCGTGGCGTCTACCCCGACTTCCAGCTGAGTGGCATCCGTGTGCGCCAGTGCCAGGGGTATTTCGGTGCACCCGAAGATAACCCGCTCCACCCCCGTATCCAAGAGGGCGTTCATGCAACGTAACAGGTGTTGACCACCTTCACGTATCTGGCCGGCTTTCACTTGGTAAATTCCCTGCATCGTTTGTTGTTGCAGATGTCGGTCGGGTAGTGTCAGTGAGATACCTGCGCTTTCCATGACTTCAGGATAGAAACCCGCTTTTAAAGTGCCATCCGTCGCCAACAATCCCGCGCTTGCCGTATTTTGTTGTTGAAGACAGCGACAGCAGGCTTCTGCAATATGCAGCACTGGCACAGGACTCAACCCTGCCAGATCGCGATGCCAGAAGTGCGCCGTATTGCAAGGGATAGCGATGCAGCCGACACCAGCGTCCAGCAAGGTTTTTAGTCCGCTTCGCAGGGCGTTCAAAGGCGAGGGCTGACCGCGCATAAGGCAGGCAGTGCGGTCAGGAATTTGGGGTACCGAATGCACGAGTAGCGGCAGATGGTCTTGGTCCGTTTCGGCGGGTGTCTGCTGGATTATTTTCTGCATGAAATCGACGGTGGCCATTGGCCCCATCCCACCAAGAATCCCAATTGTCGTGTTCATGCCAGAATTTCCCGAAAGCCAGCAGATACCCTAGGGCGGTTCCGAGTTTAGCGCCAATGCCATCTCTGCAGCCCCCATGCCGAAACAGCATAGGGGTCAACTGAGACTCTTTCTCTCGTCCTTGCATAGTATGGAAATATCCGGTTACCTGTTGGCATTCGAACAGGGGCGTTGATATAAAGTAGGGAACCATAACATCCACGGTGACGCCCGTTTGAAAGGGCGTAGGACGTTATTTGTCATCATTACGCGCCCTGTATCGGAAGTTGCATCGTATGAACATCGAAACCAAATGGCTGAAGGATTTTCTATCGCTGGCCAAGACTCAGAGTTTCTCACGCTCCGCTGAAGCTCGGCATGTAACGCAACCGGCGTTTGGCCGCAGAATACGTGCGTTGGAAGACGCCTTGGGATGCATACTGATTGATCGTACCAGTGTACCTGTCAAACTGACGCCTGCGGGGCAGCTATTTTGCCTCACCGCACAAAATCTTGTACAGCAGCTGGATGATTGCGTCGAACACCTGCAATCCCTTCAGCGGCGTGGCCCGGAGGTGATCGATTTTGCCGTCTCCCACACCTTAGTCTCTGTCGCTGTTTCCGAGCTTTCTACAATCCTTGCAAGATGCCTTGGCCGACGTTCAAACGCGGCAATTGGTCGCCAATGTCGACGCCAGTGTGCAGGCGCTGAAAAACGGCATTTGCGATTTCTTATTGGCGTTTGAAGATCAGAGTTTACGCGCTGAAACCTTTCAGGCGTTGCCTCTTGAAGAAGTACAGCTACTACCCGTTTGTCGTGCGGATGATTCGGGTGGCCCGTTGTTTGACCTGGATGATGGCAATACGACTGAAGTCCCTTACCTGGCCTACCCACAAGAGATCTTTCTGGGTCGCTGTGTGACCGAGCTACTGGCACATCAACCGCGTCACATTGCGTTGCAGCAAGTGTTTGAATCACCACTAGCAGACAGCCTAAAAGTGATGGCGCTGCAGGGCATGGGAGTCGCCTGGGTGCCGGATTTCTCAATCCAACAAGAACTCAAGCAAGGTTTTCTCGTGCCTTGTGGCGGCTCAATGTGGCAGAAAACCCTGAAGGTCTATCTGTATCGTTGCAAGCGGCCAGTTTCTGATGGGGTAGAAGGGTTATGGCGCGTTTTGCAGCATCGGTATGCATTGCCGGAGAACAGCAATGAAACGCAATAGACTGCTTGCAGCGACAAGCTCAACGCTGTCACTCATAGTGATGATGTTGTCCGGCACCGTCACCGCTCAGGACAAGGTCATTCGAATTGGCGGGGATCACAACTATCCACCTTATGAGTTTCTCAATGACGCAGGCCAACCCGATGGCTATAACACCGAACTGACCCTGGCCATCGCCGACGTGATGGGGATCAACATAGAGATTCATCTGGGGCAGTGGGACACGATGCGGTCACAGCTGGAAAGTGGCGACATCGACGCCTTGCAAGGGATGGTGTTGTCGGAGGAGCGCTCACGCGCGTATGACTTTGCGCCACCGCACGCGATTATCCACCAATCCATTTTTGCTCGCCACGATGAAAAACGGGTCACCGACCTCGCCAGTCTGCGTGGTAAATCCGTCATCGTGCAACGGCGGGGCATCATGCATGACCGATTGATTCAAAGGAATGTGGGCGCCGATCTGGTGCTGGTAGACACGCACGCAGACGCTTTGCGTTTATTAGCTTCCGGCAGGCACGACTACGCGCTGGTTGCCAATTTACCAGGATTGTATTTAGAGAGGGAACTCGCGCTGTCGAACATTTCTCCCGTGGGCCAGCCATTCGGGGAGCTGCACTATGGCTATGCTGTTCTCAAGGGTAATGAGGCCTTGTTGGCCCGATTCAGCGAAGGCTTGGCGATCCTAAAAAACACCGGTCGCCAGCAGGAGATATACGACAAATGGCTTGGACCGCTTGAACAACGCCAATCGCCCTGGAAAAAAATCGGTCAGGCGACAGCCTGGATTTCGGCGATTTTGTTGATTGTCCTCAGTGGCATCGTCATTTGGAATCGTATGTTAACCCGACAGGTGATGCGACGTACTCAAGAGTTGCAGCTGCAACAGCAGCAGCTGATACAGGCTGACAAAATGACTTCTCTGGGTATTCTGGTGTCGGGGGTCGCTCATGAGATCAACAACCCTTGCAGCCTACTGCTGCTAAATTTGCCCGTCGTGAGGGAGGCATACCATGATGTTGACGCGATCCTAGAGGAACACTATCGAAAACAAGGCGACTTTACCATGGGGGGGTTGCCTTACAGTCGCATGCGTGAGGAAATCCCACACATGCTAGACGATATGCTGACAGGCACGCAACGGATTCGGCGTATCGTTGATGAGTTGCGTGATTTTGCCAGGCAAGGCCCTACGGATCTGAGTGCAGGCGTCGATCTGAACGAAGTGGTTGCTACCGCTATTCGACTCGTGGACAGCACCATTCGTCATGCTACTGACCACTTTGAGGTGCGGTATGGCAAGCAATTGCCCGCCTTTGTCGGGAATGCGCAGCGTATTGAACAAGTGATTATCAATCTGCTCTTGAACGCGTGCCAGTCCTTGGAAGGCAGCGGCAAAAGTATACGCATAAGAACGTCGTTGACAAACTCAGATCATTTGTGTCTGGAAGTTCAGGATCAAGGGAGGGGGATAGCATCTGATGATATACCACGTCTGAGTGACCCGTTTTTTACAACTCGTCGAGAAGAGGGCGGTACCGGCCTTGGCTTGTCAGTCTCTGCTAGCATTGTTCAAGAACATGATGGTACTCTGACATTCGATTCAAGACCCGGTAGGGGAACCACTGCAACATTGATATTACCTTTGGTTTCCAAAAAGCAAGCACCATGAGTGACAATCTTTATCCCAACTTTGGCATATTACTCGTTGATGATGAAGCGCCGTTTTTGCGCAGTATGTGTATCGCACTGGAGAGGCACGGAGGATTTAATCATCTCTACACCTGCGAAGACAGTCGAGATGCGATGGCACTCATCGGGCGCCACTCGATTGGGCTAGTCCTACTCGATTTGACGATGCCGCATCTCTCAGGCGAATCGTTGTTGCAGCGCATACTCGAGGAGTTCCCCGAGGTCTGCGTGATTATTATCAGCGGTCTCAATCAGCTGGAGACTGCGGTTCAGTGTATTCGACTTGGTGCACATGATTATTTTGTAAAAACCACTGAAGAGGAACGGTTGATCGAGGGCGTTCGCCGCGCGGTACGCCTGCAGGAAATGCGTCTGTAAAACCAAGAAATGCGGCGACGATTTTTGACCGATACCTTAGAAAGACCAGACGCATTTGCCAATATCATCACTCGCGATAAATCGATGCGTCTGGTTTTCCAGTATGTAGAAGCTGTTGCCCAAAGCCGCCAGCCGGTGCTCATAAAAGGCGAGAGCGGTGTTGGCAAAGAATTGATCGCTCGGGCGTTGCACACACTCAGCAACCGAGGTGGGCCACTCGTTCCGGTCAATGTCGCCGGCCTTGACGACACTGTTTTTGCCGATACGCTGTTTGGTCACACACGTGGTGCCTTTACCGGCGCTGACAAAGCCCGCGCGGGTATGATAGAAAAGGCCACCAATGGCACACTGTTCCTCGATGAAATCGGTGATCTGAGCCAGGCATCACAGGTCAAGCTGCTCCGGCTTTTGCAGGAGGGTGAGTATTATCCGCTGGGCAGTGATAGACCCAGGCAGATTAATGCGCGTGTTGTGGTGGCGACCCACCAGGACTTAGAACAAAAACAAGCCAACGGCGAGTTCCGTAAAGATTTGTACTATCGTTTGCGTATTCATCAACTGGAGGTTCCACCCTTGCGCGAACGAAAAAATGACATACCCCTGCTGCTTGATCACTTCCTCGCAGACGCCGCTGAAGAAATGGGGAAAACCAAACCCACCGTTCCAAAAGAGCTTTCTGTACTGCTAGAAAACTATAGCTTTCCTGGGAATGTGCGTGAGTTACTTGCCATGACGTACGATGCCATGAGCCAACACAAATCAAAAATGCTTTCGATGGCGGTATTTCGCCGGGCATTGGGTGAGAATGTCGCCGTTCATCAAAGTGGGTCACCATTGTCTTATTTCCCTGCTAATCAGCCGTTACCGACATTGCAGGCGATGGGTGATCTGCTGGTCACCGAGGCCATGCAGCGGGCGGGCGGCAACCAATCCTTGGCGTCGCGACTCCTGGGAATTTCCCAACCCGCACTCAGCAAACGTTTGAAGAAGCTGTCGTCCTAGCGTCACAAACCCCTATAACTTATGTTTGCGCTATAACCTCGGGTATAGCGGCAAATCCCTAATGCCACACCGATGAGGTCTTTGACCTGCGATTGGCCATGCATTTGGTTATACCCCTTCAGCGTTGCGTCATTGGCAAAATGGCGTATAAAAATCTTATAAAACAGTCAGTTATATAAACAACCAGGACTGGCGCCTGCTTTGCTCAGATCTTTTGTGAACAACGTCCGGTTTTCTCTCAACCGGAAAAATAGATCAAGAGGAAAGCACGCGATGACCGACACCCGAAAACCTTCGTCGACAGAGACATCACGATTAGAAATTGATTTGCTCGGCGAAGCTTCAGTGCCCGCTCATGCCTACTATGGTATCCAGACCAAACGCGCTCGAGACAACTTTGATCTCAGTGGTGTTCCTCTCTATCACTTCCCACAATTGGTGAATGCACTGGCGCTCGTGAAGCAAGCCTGTGCACGGGCAAACAAGCAACTCGGTTTGCTCGAAGAAGCAAAGGCAAGTGCAATTGACCAAGCTGCTCAACGAATTTTAGCTGGCGAATATCATGATCAGTTTGTCGTCGATATGATTCAAGGGGGCGCCGGCACCTCAACCAATATGAACGCGAACGAGATGATCGCCAACATTGGCTTGGAGCAGATGGGCGCAACCAAAGGTGACTACCACCGGCTTCACCCTAATAACGACGTCAATATGTCGCAGTCAACCAATGACGCCTATCCGACTGCCGTGCGTTTAGCGATTCTGCTCAAGCATGGAGAGTTGGTGCAATCGCTGGCCTCATTGCGCGACGCGTTCGCTATGAAAGGTGAAGAGTTCGCCGAGATCCTCAAAATGGGCCGCACCCAATTGCAAGATGCGGTACCCATGACCTTGGGTCAGGAGTTCCAATCGTTCGCGACCACGCTCGGAGAAGATATCGAGCGTATTGCCGGTCTATCCGAGCTGCTGAAAGAGATCAATCTGGGGGGTACTGCCATCGGCACCGGCATCAACACTGACCCTAAATACGCAAAACTGGCAGTAGCCTGCTTGTCCGAATTGAGCGGCTTTGAATTCAAGCCAGCCTCAGACCTGGTGGAAGCAAGCTCTGATATGGGGGCCTTTGTATTGTTCTCCGGTATGCTCAAGCGCCTGGCGATCAAGCTCTCAAAGATTGCCAACGATCTGCGCATGCTCAGCATGGGTCCGCGCTGCGGTCTGAATGAAATCAACCTGCCAGCACTGCAGCCTGGTAGTTCCATCATGCCGGGTAAGATCAACCCGGTCATCCCCGAGGCGGTGAATCAGGTGGCCTACCAGGTGATTGGTAACGACACTGCCGTGACCATGGCCGCCGAAGCAGGCCAGCTGCAGCTCAACGCCATGGAACCCTTGATCGCCTACAACATTCTGGAGTCTATCCGTATGTTGACGCAGGCGATGCACATGCTGAAAAACCGCTGTGTACGCGATATCACCGCCAACCCGGAACGCTGCCGCGAACTGGTCGACCAAAGCATCGGCATTATCACTGCGATGGTGCCTTACATCGGTTACGAAAACGCCAGCCGTATTGCCAAAACTGCACTGAAGAGCGGACGCGGTGTATTGGAGCTCATTCGCGAAGAAGCCCTGATGAGCGACAAGGTACTGGAAGACGTCTTGAAACCCGCCAACATGATTCGCCCTCAGAGTTTGCGTCTCTGAGGTCTTAAGTCCTGCCGCATCCAGACAGGCACTATTTATACAACGATAAGAGGATACACTGTAATGCAAGATAGTACATTAACTGCAAGCCGTAAGGGGGCTGGGGCCAATTGGCGCTGTGGAAAAAAATCCTTATCGCCATGGTCTTGGGAGGAGGCGTTGGTATCTTTATGGGGCCCCAGGCGGAAATACTCAAACCCATCGGAACGCTGTTCATCAATCTGATCAAAATGCTCATCGTGCCCCTGGTATTTTGTTCGCTCGTTGTGGGCGTGACGTCGATGCAGGACATTGGCAAGATGGGGCGCATCGGCCTCAAGTCGCTGCTGTTATATCTCAGTACAACCGCGGTGGCGATTACTATTGGCCTTACCATGGCAACGGTATTGACTCCCGGCGCAGGCCTTGAGATGACAGTCAGCGAAGCTGCTGCCCCGGTCGCCAAAGAGGCTCCCACGCTTGTACAAACGATCCTAAACATGGTCCCAAAAAATCCTGTAGATGCACTGGCGGCAGGCAATATCTTGCAGATCATCGTTTTTGCGCTGGGGCTTGGGGTTGCGTTAACAATGACTGGGGAAAAAGGCAGGCCTGCAGTCAAAGTGTTTGAGAGTCTGGCTGAAGGCATGTACAAACTGACCGAACTTGTGATGAAACTGGCTCCTTACGGCATATTTGGTCTCATGGCGTGGGTGGCTGGGAAGTATGGCCTTGACATTCTGCTGCCACTGGGACAAGTGATCGTAGCTGTCTATATTGGCTGTATTCTGCATGTGCTGGGATTTTACAGTACAACAGTTGCGTTGGTGGCTCGCCTCAACCCCGTGCGTTATCTGAAAGGGCTGATCAACCCAGCGGCTGTCGCGTTCACCACCACGAGTAGCTCGGGTACGCTGCCTGCCACCATTAAGGCGGCGCGTGAAGAGATGGGGGTCTCCAAGGGCATTTCAAGTTTCGTTTTGCCGTTGGGTGCCACCATCAATATGGATGGCACGGCGTTGTATCAAGGCGTTTGTGCACTCTTTATTGCGCAAGCGTTTGGCGTTGATCTGAGTATGGGGGATTATGCAACCATCATCCTGACGTCTACGCTGGCCTCCATTGGTACCGCTGGCGTCCCAGGTGCCGGTCTCATTATGCTGTCACTGGTCCTCACCACTGTTGGTTTGCCTTTAGAAGGCTTGGCGATCGTGGCCGGTATCGACCGTGTTCTGGATATGGCCCGCACCAGTGTTAACGTCTGTGGCGACCTGATGGTGTCCATTTTGGTCGGAAAGAGTGAAGGTGAACTCGACGAAGCAGTATTTAACAAAAGCGAATCATCAAAAGCGCAAACGCAACTCGCATAGCTTCAGTGGGCAGTGGGTCCCTGGCGCCCCATCAGGGCGCCAAGGGCTCAATGGCTTATGTACGTCACTCAACGAAAAAAGACCAGTATCAGGTACAAATCGACTGCTGGGATCATATCTCTTGAAACTCCATGCACCATCAACCATTTATGCAGCTACAATGATAATTCTGAGGGGAGTGGTAACACAGGCTCAAGCGGCCGCACTATTTTGGTGCGCAGGTTCGCTGAGCAAACAGTCTGACGTTTTATCGCCGCGACCCATGCACTTGTTATATTGCCAAGCATGTCTGGTGAATCGTAATGCTGAAATTCCAGGAGCCGCCAAAAGAGTACGGTGATGTCTTTCTCGAGGAGACTGACCGTCCGTTGCCCAAGGTGCTCAACCCCAAAACCCGCTATCTGTTTTTGGGCACCATTGCCAAAGGTGGCAAATCGATTATCAATTCCTGCAAAGACCTGCATCTAAACCGGGTGGTTGCCTACAAAACACTGCGCCCCGAGTTCATTGATGATGAAATCGAAACCACGCGTCTGCTGCGCGAGGCGCGGGTGTCGGCCATGTTGCAACACCCGAATACGGTGCCGATTTATGAAGTCGGTCGCGACAATCGTGGGCACTATTACTTCACGATGAAACTGGTGCACGGTTATACGCTGCGGGAAATTTTGAACTACCGAGAGCGCTATGATCTGACGCAGCTGGTGGAAGTGATCAAGCAAATCGCACACGCCTTGGCGTATGTACACGCGCACGGCGTCGCGCATCGCGATATCAAACCCGAGAACATCCTGGTTGGCCCCTATGGCGAGGTACTGTTGTTGGACTGGGGATTGGCGAAAGTCTGGAGAAAGGACGGCAGCATCACGGAAGAGCCGCCTGAGGGCGCGTCAGTGGATGACAAGGATACCTCCATTACCGGCTACGGGAAGTTACAGGGCACCTTGTGCTATATGTCGCCAGAGCAAGTCCGTCGCGACCCGGACATCAGTTTTGGTACGGACACTTACAGTCTCGGCTCTGTGCTCTACGAAGTGTTAAGCGGACAAACGCCGTTTTCCAGTGATATGACTTATGAAATGCTCGATTGGGTGGAAAACCGTCAGCCCGCCAAGCCCTCTGACGTGAGCGCCTACCCAGTGCCTCGGATACTTGAGGATTTATGCATGCGGTGCCTGGAAAAAGACCCGGCGTCCCGACCGGATTCCATGGGGCAGGTGATACGAACGCTTGAGGAGGAGTGGACCAGCGGTCTGCTGCCCGTCAAGCGCTGATTGGGTAAGGTTGAGAGAGAAAAAACGACGCAACAAGAAACCGGAGCAGCGACGCTGCTCCGGTAGACGCTGACAATCTGCGTCAAATCAAGCCAGGGCTTTCTTAGTCACCTTGACAATGATAGAGGCTACTTTGTACGGATCGGCATTGGATGCCGGACGACGGTCTTCCAAACGTCCTTTCCAACCGTCTTCTACCGTACCCACCGGGATACGGATAGAAGCGCCGCGATCGGACACGCCGTAGCTGAACTGATCGATAGATTGTGTTTCGTGCAGACCGGTCAGACGCTGTTCGTTGTGTGCGCCATAAACGGCAATGCAAGGACCGACGTTCTTGCCGAATTCTTCGCAGATATCGGTGAATACGCTCTCATCACCCGACTCACGCATCGCGGTGTTGGAGAAGTTGGCGTGCATGCCAGAGCCGTTCCAGTCTGTGTCGCCAAGTGGTTTCGGATGCCAATCGACCGCGAGATCGTATTTTTCTGCGGTGCGCTCAAGCAGATAGCGCGCAAGCCAGATTTCATCACCGGCCGCTTTCGCACTCTTGGCGAAAATTTGGAACTCCCACTGACCAGCAGCGACTTCCGCGTTGATGCCTTCCACATTGAGACCCGCAGTCAGACAGAGATCCAAATGCTCTTCAATCAGATCACGGCAGTAGGCGTTACGTGCTCCCACAGAGCAATAGTAGGGGCCTTGAGGAGGCGGGTAACCGCCGGCGGGGAAACCGGGAGGCAGATTGGTGGACGGATCCCACAAGAAAAATTCCTGCTCAAAACCGAACCAGAAATCGTCGTCATCGTCATCGATGGTCGCGCGGCCGTTTGACGCGTGCGGCGTACCGTCGGCGTTCAGGACCTCTGTCATTACGAGGTAAGCATCTTTGCGCGCCGGATCAGGAATAATCGCGACCGGTTTCAGCAGGCAATCCGATGAACTGCCTTCGGCCTGCTCGGTAGAACTTCCGTCAAACGACCACATCGGACACTCTTCAAGGGTGCCGCCGAAGTCGGAGCGGATCATGGTTTTACTACGCAGGCTCTGCGTTGGCTTATAGCCATCCAGCCAAATATATTCCAGCTTAGTTTTCATACGTTGAATATCTCCAAACGAAAGTTCAGTTTTACGCCCTCGCGCAATACTTGAGAAGTCAATATCAGAAGGCCCGAAGCGTGTGGGCAAACAGTGCAATCAGACACTGTGCCTGGCCGAGACGCAGACACTGATGGGTCCATGTCGCGGTAATTGCCTTCAGATTCTGGTGACGCCGACGATCACACTTGGCGATTTCCTAATTGCATTTTCAGTGCCATTTTAAAAAAAACATATATTTCATATAGATATATGTCATACCTCATCTTATTTATGACAATAAATGCACCAATACAGAGCATTGACACAGGGTGGTGCGCGCTATATTGGTGCGTTTTAAGTGCATTGCACAATTTGTTGCCACCCACGGGTGTGTCTTGGATGCTAGCCTTTGTTGAGTGTCCTTGGGTCTTGCGCGATGCCGCTTAGGAACACGTTGACCAATTCTGGCGCTTCTTTCGCCAAAGCGATCCCCTGGTGTGTATTGTCAGAGGTCCATTGCGTGAGCACTCCATCGAGAAAGGCATAGACTGCGAAGGCTAGCATCTCAGCGGAAAGCGTATCCCGAACGAGCGCTTCGCGTTGTGCTTGCCGGACCAAATCGCGTAGATCCGTGATGAAGGTCTGTTCGCGTTGTTCGAGGGCACTCAGGGCGTCGCGGAACGCGTCTGTGTATTCACAACGGTGCGCAATCACCGCATAGGCACGTCGAATGCTCGGGTCCTGTGTAGGAATGAGCAACGTGTTAACCATCAGCTCACGCAATTTCTCCAAGGCATTTGCGGCCGTGTTTTGCAATGCCTGGTTGGCGGCATGCTCGGCAGGTGAAAAGCATTGGTCCACAAAGGCAGCAAACAACTCTGCTTTGTTTTGAAAGCGCCAGTAAATCGCTCCGCGACTCATCCCCGCAGCTTCGGCCACGTCCAATAAGGTGGTTTGAGACACGCCTTTTTCGTAGAACACTTCACCGGCTTTTTCGATGAGCAATTGCCGCGTCTTCTCGGAGTCTTCGGGGGTTTTACGAGCCATAGCACATGATCCTGCTTATAGAGGGGTTGAAGTCATGATGTCTTTGGTGGCAACCATGACAACCAAAGTTATTTGGTGCCAGATAGTGCATTATGACAGCAGTGAGTTGGCGCATTAAGATACTGCCGGCTGCGGTGAGAGCTTATTGGTTTGAGCGTGCTGCTCAGCATCGCGGTTAAGTAACAAATACAATGATGGCACGACCACTAAAGCCACCACTGTAGAGAACATCAGGCCGTAGACAATGGCCATCGCCAGTGGGTACCACACCGGGCTGGACAATGCCAATGGCACCAGACCCGCCACCGTGGTGACCGTGGTGCTGAGGATAGGGCGCAAGCGATCGGCAGCACCGCGCGCGGCGGCGTCCGCAATTGGCAGACCAGCGTCGCGATGAGTATTAATGGTTTCGACCATAACGATGGCATTATTGACCACGATGCCGACCAAGGTCACCATGCCGATAATGCCCGGAAAAGACAAAGCCTGGCCGCTGAAAAAGAAGCCGGCGAAGGTGCCTGTCATTGCCAGAGGCACCGTGCTTAAAATAATAAACGGCTGCGCAAAACTCTCAAACAAGAGTGTCAATACGACGAACACCAGCAGCAGGGCGACGAGAAACGCCAAGCCCATGCTGCCGAACGTTTCTTCGCTGGATTCCGCCTCTCCCGAAAAGCGATACTCATAGCCCGCTGGCCATTGTGCTTTTAGAGCATCCAGCTGCGGTTGGATATCTGACAACACGCTCAATGCCGTCCGTCCTTGGGTGCGCGCGCGGACCGTCACCGTGCGTGTGCTGTCAGTGTGCACCAGTACTTGCGGTATCTGCGTGAACTGATAATCCACCAGTGACCCTAACGGCACCAGCTCACCCTGAGCTGTGACGATCTGCAGCGTGGCCAATTCACTCAGGTAGCGTGGCCCGCCGATGTCGTCGCCGCGACTGCTCCAGAACGTGCCCAAGCGCACGGGCAAATCGTCTTCGGTACCTGGGCGCTTGAACTTGCTGATCTCGTCGAACTCGGTTGCCATGCGGATTTGCTGGGCCAGATCGGCCTCTGTGAGGCCATGAAAGCTCAAGGCTTCCTGAATCGGGGACATCCGTACCTGACCTTGAAATTGCCCGAGATTATCTCTTACGTCGGTGGTGCCAGGTGTGTTTTGCAGCAGTGACTGAACCGCTTGGGACAAGGCCGCCAGCTGCTCGATCTCTGGCCCTTGCAGCAGGATTTGAATGGGATCGTCATTGCCAGAACCGCCGGTGTCTGCCGACAGCGTGATACGTATGCCGGTTTCATTGGCCAAGGCCGTTTCCAAGCCTGCGCGGATTTCATCCAAATAGCTGAAACTCAGTCTGTTGCGTTCGTCCTTCGGCACGAAGACAGCAGAAAAGCCGACGATATTCGGGCGCTGAGAAGGGATCAGAGACTCTTTGAGGGAGCCGGTCGCCATCGGGCTTTTTTGTCCGGCGTAGCGCGTCACGCTTTCCAGCCAGGGCAGAGTGCTCAGGTAATCACCCGCGAGCGTAGCGACGTGTTCGGCACGCTCGAGGGTCGCGGAGCTGTCCATCTCCAGGGTGATGCCGAGATTCCTGCCATCATCCTTAGGATACATTTCAACGGGTAACACACTGACAGCTTGTACGGCGAGCACGAGTAATACCACTGCGCTGGCAACCCATGCACCGGCAATCTTGCGATTGATCAAAGGCACGGCGACCAGCCAGCGTTGCAAACTGCCGGAGATACGCTGCGTCAGACGGTCCATGAATGTGGGTTTAGCATCCCCCGCCTGACCACCCAGTAGAAAGCGAGAAAGCGGCACACACAGCAGAAACGCCATCACAAAACTGACCAGCAGACATACCACAATGGTGATGGGCAGCGTCCGGATGAATTTGCCGTCGATACCGCCAACTGCCAGCAGCGGGACCAGCGCGAGGATGGTCGTAAGTTGGCCGGCAAACGCCGGTTTAGCGAAGGTTTTCACCGTGCGCAACGCGGCCTCGGAAAAACTCAGTCGCCGCATATACAAGCCGTCGTGCATGCCTTCCATCACCAGGATAAACACGTCCACGAGCATGCCCAGCGCCAGTACCATGCCGATGATCACCATGCTGTTGAGCGTATTCCCCATGCCCCAGATGATGCCCAACGACGCCAGCAGCGTGAGCGGGATTGCCAGGCCGGCGATGGTGGATTCGCGCCATGTGAGCAGCAGGAGCAGGATCGCAAATACCGCCAGCGATGCCTGCCAAATGCTGTCAAAGATTTCATTGAATGCCTCGCGAA
The DNA here is from genome assembly GCA_003511825.1 of Gammaproteobacteria bacterium. Taxonomy (GTDB): domain Bacteria; phylum Pseudomonadota; class Gammaproteobacteria; order Granulosicoccales; family Granulosicoccaceae; genus UBA7957. The sequence goes on from DOIU01000340.1 coordinate 15,672, forward strand.
TTAAGTTGCCTTGGTCACTGGTGATGGTGACCTCTAAGCCGTGAGGCCAGTCCGCATGTTGACGCGAGGCGTCGATGGCATCGTTGACGCGTTGAATAATCGCCAATGTGTCGCCGCCGGCGGCTTTCAGCACATCGAGCCCGACGCCGTTGCTAAAGGGCGACCCGCGATAGCTGAAGGCGGTTTTGACCTCGGGCTTTTCGAGCCGCTGCTCGATGGTCGCGATTTCGCCCAGACGGACGATGCGATCTGGCGTGAGCCGAGTAATAGCGAGCTGTTCCAGCTGCTCAAGCGCAGAAAAACGTGCCGCAAAATACAACTCCAGATAATAGCGATCGGCCTCATAGCGACCCCAAGAGGCGTCGAGGTTGGCTGACTCGATACGCTGTTGCACCAGGGCGGGGGAGATGTCGAGACTGCGTAATCGCTCAGGATGCAAGCGTATGTAAACGGTCTCCTCGCGCTCGCCTGCGATGTCCACTTTGCGCACACCTTTGAGCTGCTCCAGCTGTTTTTGTAAACGGCGCGCTGAGATTTGTAAAATTTCTTCGGGTAGATCGCCAGACAGCATGTAGCTGATCACCGGCGTATTATTCACCGACACCTGTTCGATGTTGGGTTTTTTCACACCGTCAGGAAATTCCGACTGCGCTTCATCCACCTTTGCGCGCAAGAGATTCATCGCAATCACGGTGTCCTCATCGGCGTTGAACTCCACCGTAACGATGGAGTAGGAGTTGAATGACCCACTCTCGATGCGCTTGAGCCCGTTCAGACCTCTTATTTTCTTTTCGAGTGCTTGCGAGATTTGTTTTTCAATTTGCTCCGGTGCCGCGCCTGCCCATTCCGTGGTGATGATCGCCTGGGGTATGGCCAGGTCGGGGTTGTTCTCGCGCACCATGCTGGTCCAGGCCAAGGCGCCAACAATGATGACCAGACCGAGCAGCAGCAACGCTAAGGTACTGCGCGAAAACAGGAAGTGCATCAGGCGAGAGGTATTGGGCGATTCATTGGCAGGTTTTTGCATGACGGTTACTCCCCAACGACCATGACCGGGCCATCTTGGGTGAGCATGCGGCCACCCTCGATCACAATGCGCTCACCACCACCCAGTCCGTCGAGGATTTCGACCAGCCGCTGGCCCTCGCTGCCCAGGGTGACGGGTTGTTGCGTGACGGTCTGTTGATCAGGGTTGTGCACATAGACGTAGCTGCCGGACTCGTAGTTGGCGATGGCCGAGTCCGGTATGGCAAGTACGGCCTCGCGTTCGCGCGTGACGATCCAGGCGGTGACAAAGGCGCCGTCCCGCAAGTACTGTTCACCCGATTCCGTCAGCACCTTCACGGTGATGGCGCGCTTGTCCAGACTGATCGACGGACTGATGGACTGGACATAACCGGTGGCGAAAGCACCTTGCGCAAATCCACCTTCGGCCGCGTGCGCCAACACACTATTGGTGCCGGCGAGGTAGACGCGTTGCCCCGTCGCCACCTGCGTGTCATCCCACAAGGGTAAGTTTAAGGTCGCCTCAAACTGCCCGGTATCCATCAGCACAATCGCGGCTTGCAGTTCGCGTTCATTGTCGCTTGCGGCCGGTTTAGCGCCGGTATAAAAGTCACCTTCCCGCACATTCACGCGCGTGATAATGCCGTCGAAGGGC
>DOIU01000395.1 GCA_003511825.1 Gammaproteobacteria bacterium
CCACGCGCAAAACAATCATGGGTTTACAAAATGGCATGTGCATACTTACTCCGGTATGAATGAAGTTGACAATAAAGCGCGCCACCGTGAATCGCGGCAGCATCAACATCAGTTACGCATCACGTCCACGATTGGATGCAACATCGCCAACATTTTTTTTGCATCCAAACGTAGGCGAAGCCCGTATGGCTCAAGAGGGCCTCATCATCCCCATCAGCCACACACGCGGGAGCGAGCACAGCAGGTATGAGTGACAAAGCACAGTTGATTGATTTACTCCAAAAAATCGCCCAGGCCGATGAAACGGCCTACCGGCAATTTTATGAGTTCACATCGCCGCGGATTTACGGCATTACACTGAGGATGCTCAAGCGGCGCGACTGGGCGGAGGATGTGACGCAGGAGGCGTACGTCAGAGTCTGGTATCACGCGGGCGAGTACCACAATGGTCGTGGCGCTCCCCTGACCTGGCTGATCAGCATCGCGCGAAATCTCGCTATCGACAAGCTGCGCAGTCAGGCCGTGCGCGACGCGGATGACACCCAAGAGCCCGATGCTCTGATGTCTGCCCTGCCCGGGCCGTTTAATGCCAGTATGGATACGCAGACGCAGCTGCTCTTGCAAGGCTGCATGGGTGAACTCAGCGAGGCGCAGCGCACGAGCATATTCTTGTCATTCTTTGAAGGCCTCAGTCATCAGCAAATCACCACCCGGCTGGGCGAACCCCTGGGCACCATTAAGAGTTGGGTGAGACGCGGGTTGCAGAGCTTGCGGAGGTGCCTGGAACGATGAACTACCAAGACCCCGAACTCCTTGAACACTTGGCCGCCGAATACGTGCTGGGCACCCTCCGGGGACAGGCTCGCCGACGATTTGAGCGCTTGCAAATGGAATCCTTGACCGTGCGCCAGGCGGTGTGGGCATGGGAGCAACGACTTTGCCCGATAGCAGAAGCGATTGACGACGAACCACCACCCGCGCACCTCTGGCACACCATCCAGCAGCGAACGCACCCGCAGGACACCGACACGGCTGTGACCTCACGGGGTCTGTGGCACGCCCTCTGGTTGTGGCGCAGCTGGGGGGCTGTGGCCACCGTCGCGGCGGTTATCTTGTCGTGGGTGCTGCTGACGACCTTTCAGGCCCAGGCGCCTGTCAATCACGAGCCTTACATGGCCGTCTTTAATGATGCGCAAGCCCAGCCCCTGTGGGTGATCAGCTCAGACTTAGCCACCGGGCAGCTATCTATTCGCGCCGTGAATGCCGAGGCCGCCGCTGTCGATAAAGCGTTTGAACTGTGGATGTTGCCGAACGATGGCTCGGCCCCGCGCTCGCTCGGGCTCCTGCCGATCAACGGGGAAAAGCAGTCGACCACCCTCGCCTCACCACTGCTCGATCGCTTGCGCAGTGCGAGTGGTTTAGCCGTCAGTATCGAGCCCGCGGGGGGCTCACCCACCAACGTGCCCACCGGCCCCGTGGTGTATCAAGCTCCCTTAATTGCGTTGTAGCCGCATGAATAAAACACACTGACTCATGAATACCGGCGCGATCAAGTCGCAAAAGACTAGGGTATAAAACGATACACAGCGTTGTCACCCCAGGTGGCAACGTACAGCTCACGGCCATCCGGCGAAGCCACCAATCCGGCTGGGCTTGGCAGCCCGTCAACCGTGAGTCGCGATCGGCCATCCGGGAGAATTTCCCTCACTGTCGTGCCGCCATAGTCAACGACAAAGACACGTCCGTCCCGCGTGCTGGCGACACCTGGGGCAGGTTTGCGGAACGCTTGCCCTGCCTCCAACCGAGATCCATCGGGACGCACGATGGTAACCCCCCCATTGATGTTGGAAACCACATAGCCCATATCGAGCGTTTGCACCACACCCACCGGCGTTCTGAGCCCTTCAATCAACGACTTGGCCTTGCCCTCTTCAACCCGCAGTATTTCATTTGTCTCACGATTGGCAATCATCAAGCGGCCCTCTTGATCAAAACTCAGTCCGGCAGGTGTCGCGAGTCCACGGATGTATTGAGAACGCTTGCCATCGGATGTGATATGCCAGACAACATTATCGCCATACGATGCGATATACAGACTGTTATCGGGTGCCACGACCAAACCGGCAGGACCACCAAGGCCCGAGGAAACGACCTCTCGACCACCATCCGCATCAAATCTAGTCACTCGGTCCGCACTCCATTCCGCCACATACAGTCGATGTTGCGCATCAAAGCCCATACCAACGGGAGAACTCACCTTGTCATACAAACGTTCGGGTGCCGCTGCTGTTGCCAAAGACACCCAAGGCGTGCCCAGCAACGCCGTAAACTGTCTGCGTGTCAATCTCATCCGCCTACATCCTCATCATCTGCTTCGCCCTGAGCATGCCTGGCGGCAAAAACTTCTTTTGCAGCCATCAATCCGTTCAGCGCTGCCGGGAATCCGGCGTAAACAGACATCTGCATCAAGACTTCCGTAATTTCCGTTTCGCTTAAACCGACATTCAACGCAGCCTCAATGTGCACTCTCAGCTGAGGTGCAGCGGTACCCATTGCGGTTAAGGCAGCCACTGTCGCTATCTCTCGATCACGCAGTGACAGACCTGGTCTGGCGTAGATATCACCAAACGGGAATTCAAACAGATACGTCGCAAAATCCGGTGCGACATCAGCCAATGCGTCAATAACTTGCTGGCCTGCCTGCCCATCAATCTCGGTGAGCTTACGCTGACCGCGTTGAAGGCGGGTCTCTTCCATCGGGGGTTGGGTTAGCATCGTGTGTGGCCTCACTTTCAGACTCAAGATAAATATCAATCTTCTGGTCGAGAGACAGGAGACACTGCTGGAGCTTGGCAATATGCGCCACAAGTGCGTCGCGATGTGCCTGTAAAATCTTACGGCGGTCTATCGCGGTTGAGGGACCTTGATCACGGAGCTGCGCATAACGCTTCATGTCACGTATTGGCATACATGTCGCCTTTAGACGCC
>DOIU01000234.1:0-336 GCA_003511825.1 Gammaproteobacteria bacterium
GAAAAAATTAATCTAAATTCAGCCCCCGGCTCTTTATTGACCACATCAATCTTACCCTTCATATTGACCACCATTTGATGCACTAAGGCTAGACCAATACCCGTACCCACTGTTTCACGGTAAGACTTTAGCCGTCTGAAAAAAATCGCTGGCGTCAGAAGGGGTACTTTGGTAAATTACCGCTCCATGAGCGAAAGCGAACCAGAAATCCTATTCCGCTACCGAGGCCGCGAGCTAAGCGCTGGCGACATCGACCTTATCCGCCAAACGATCGTTGCCAACTATGCCCATGGCCGAAGTTACATCTCACGGGTATTATGCGCGCAATGGGATTGG
>DOIU01000234.1:532-2696 GCA_003511825.1 Gammaproteobacteria bacterium
GTCAAGCCAACGGCAAATACAAAGAATACGCCGCCCGAGACCTGCTCCTGCGTTTGGAGGAAGCAGGCCACATTGAACTGCCACCGCGCCAGCGCCCCAAGAACAACCTCAAAGCTGCCGACTATTCGCAGATGCCGCTGTTCATCCAGCAGCCGCTGAACGGTCGGGTCAACAGCTATTCCACGCTGGCACTGCGCCTTGCCGAAGGTCCCGAGCGCTACCTGTGGGACTATTTGATTTATCATCATCATTATCTCGGCAACCCAAAGCTGGTCGGCGAGCACCTCAAGCAACTGATCCTGATCGATGACCAGGTGGTGGGTTGCATCGGCTGGGCCAGTGCTGCCTGGAAAATTGGTTGCCGGGATACCTACATCGGCTGGATCACTGAACAACGGCGCCGCCAACTGCCTTCGGTAGTCAACAATGTACGTTTTTTGATATTGCCCTGGATAGCGATTGAACACCTGGCATCGAAGGCTCTGGCCTGTTCGTTACGTGGGCTTGGCGCTGTCTGGTTGGAACGATTCGGTCATGCGCCCGTGCTGGCCGAGACCTTTGTTGACCCAAGTCGTTTTGCTGGCACCTGTTACCGGGCGGCCAATTGGCAACGGATCGGACAAACCCGCGGCCACGCCAAACGGGGCAACCGTTATCATGCCCATGAACAGCCCAAGGATGTATGGCTCTATCCACTGCACCGGCACTGGCGTGAATACTTGCTGGGCAAAAAGCCCGGATCATGACGCACGAGGAAGCGCTTGCGCTGCTTGCCTTGCCGCAAGAACAGGCGGTCAGAGAAATCCTGGCGCTGGCAGGTAAGGCGGCATTGTGGGAACAATCGCAGGCCAAAGCCAGCCATGATGAGCCGTCACCCACCCAGCCGTCGGGCATGACGCCGCCTTACAAGAAAGCGGCCAAACGCAAAAAGAACCGCAAACCGGGTCAGAAAAAGGGCCATGCCGGTCAACGCCGTCCGCGCCCCGATCACATTGACGGGACGCCTGTCCATCGCCTGGAATGCTGCCCGGATTGTGGTCATACGCTGGGGGATGCCTGCCGTGAGCACCACCGCACCATCGAAGACATCCCCCCGGTTACACCGCAGGTTCATCGGCATCTCATCAAGGGTTCTTGGTGTAGCCACTGCCGCAAAGTCGTCACACCGCGGGTGACCGATGCGTTGCCCCGCGCCACCCTGGGGCTGAATGTGGTGATCTATAGCGCCTGGTTGCATTATCTGTTGGGCGTGAGCGTCGGCAACATCTCGCGCCTGCTGCTGATCGGCTACGCATTCAAGGTCAGTCCCGGCGGCTTGACCCAGGCCTGGGCCAACCTTGCGGCGCAGCTTGAACCCTACTACCAGCAGATCGAACAACAGGTTCGTGAAGCAGGTGTACTGCATGCCGACGAAACCGGCTGGCGTGTCAATGGCGTGACCCATTGGTTATGGGCCTTCTGCAGCGAAAGCCTGTGTTACTACCTGATCGATCGGCGGCGAAGTTCCGCCGTGGTGGCCAGGGTGCTCGGGGAGATATTCGATGGCATCCTGATCACTGACTTTTACGGCGCCTATAATTTGGTCGAGGCCTGGGCCAAGCAACGCTGCTTCTTCCACCTGTTCACCGAACTACTCAAGGTCGACAAGCGCAATGACCACCCGCCATGGCATGCATTCCGGCGACGGCTTTCGCGGTTATTGAAAGATGCCATGCGTCTTAACAATCAGCGCATGAAACTGGATGACACGGTGTTCGAACGACGAAAACACCGCATCAACCAGCGACTCGATCAGTTGATTGCCGATCCATACGACGATGATGATGCACGAAGACTGGCCAAACGCCTGAAGAACTTCCGTGGCGAGTTGTTGACCTTTCTCGACCATGAGGGCGTGCCGCCTACCAATAATCTTGCTGAGCAGCAGATGCGCAAGCCGGTCGTGGCACGTAAAGTCTGCCAACAGAACCGCTCTGACCGGGGGGCAAAGACACACGCTATTCTGCTATCGATATTCCGTACTGCTGAGCTACAGGGGCAGCAGCCTGTCGATTACGCTATCGCCCTCACCAAGGCAGCTATTGCGGGGGAACCCCTGCAATTTACGCCGGAATCATCCATGAAGGAAGCTGCATAAACTTCCTCTTGCACCGATTTGCTTCGG
>DOIU01000149.1 GCA_003511825.1 Gammaproteobacteria bacterium
GCTTTCGGGGTCCACTTCAGTTCCTTGTTTGTTGATTTGTGGCCTTAGCTTCTTTGTCTGACAGCAGAACATTTAATCCATCGTGAAACTGAATCCGCTTGAAACTCGGTAAAGAGCTACCAACGCTCAAAATCACTTTCCTTCTCCTGAACTTATCAAGCCTAGGTCGTAATCTACAGCCTGTATGGAATACAGAAAACTTAGAGCTAGAATAAACCAGTCATAAGACAACGGCGTTGCTTGTTGCGAACGCCGAGACTGAACGGATTCCCAGAGCTCGGAAATAGTGCACTTCTCCTCGCTAACCACCTCTAGAATTTCACCGCCGATACCAATTAGCGAACGATCATGTTTAAGATGTTTGCTTGGTAGAATCATACTGCCGACCGTGCCGACACATTTTCAAAAATGTCACAGCTCTCAAATAAATGTGCTAACAAAGCTTGAGTAGCAACCTGCCGTTCCGGTGAGACCGTCCCTGACCCTGTTACAAACTCATAAAGCCCAGTCATAATTTCACCAGGTTCAATATCTTGAGACTTTAAGTACCTATATCGGGCGTTAAATAGATCAGCTAACTCCTGACCCATTAAATGCTCAGGATGACGATCGAAGTAGCCAGCGAAGAGGTGAGCGTTTTGCCAACCACCTGATATTAATGATCTCCAATGCCCAGGTAGGTTATTTGCGTCGAGCTTGTCCGCAGGAACCGGTCCCAATTCCGAATTTACAGTCGACACCGATCGAGCCTCAATAGCCACTGAATTAACTAGGTCGCGGAGGACTTCTAGCTGCAAACCCTGTGCATCAGAGTTTTTTGCAACGGGTCCAAGCAAACTATCAACCTGGGATTCACTAAGACTTGAAATACGTTGGCCAAAGCCTTCTAAACCGATAAATCCAAATTTTATTTCTGTGTTGCTAGCCTTGAGCCGTTCGAGTGACTCAACTGCTTCGATTGGCAGCCCATCCACAAAATTATGTACCATATACCACTCCTTCAATATGGTGGGTAATTTAGTCTTAGCCGTTAAGAAATCCTTTTCCATTTTAGAAATCAACGTTTTAACTTTACCAGTACCACCATTCAATGCGCCATAACACTGATACACTTGACCGGTTGTCATCAAGTAACCGTCACAACCTTTGTCACCCAAAACACCAAATGCTCGAACTCTGACAAAATCATCGCCGTGCAAATTTGACATAACATCCGAAAAAAAATCTTGGAAAGCATCACCTCCAGACTGTCGCAGCTTTAGCTCTAAAACAATCTTTAACCAATAGTCTTGACTCACATCCATGAAATTTTTCGATGGAGCTGGTGCTCTCATTCGCCTCCTGCTATTCATTATGCTGAAAATCGGCTGAAAACTAGCCGGAATACTCAGCACTGGTTGCTAGTAATTTATTGCTGCGACGCGAAAAACATTTAGACCGGTTATGTCATACTAGGTACACAACTAATTGAACACCTAATGATAGACGAATGGACAAGAAGAGGAAGATATAATTATAGGACGCTCCAGTGTCTACATTTATTTAAAAGCACTGGAGAAAACGATTTAACTTATTGAAATTTAATGGTGGCCAGGGACGGAATCGAACCGCCGACACGAGGATTTTCAGTCCTCTGCTCTACCGACTGAGCTACCTGGCCAGGGGGAGGTCTTGTAAGACGAAGCGCGTATTAGACCCGTTGCGACGGCTGTAGTCAAGTCGCCGCTCGGGAATATTTACGTGGGGTGCATTTGCCTATTGCGGGGTGAACTGCTCAGGCACGGTGCCACCTTCGCCGAAGAGGAATTTTTCCATTTCTTCTTCGAGGAACTCTCGGGCTTTGGGCTCGATCGGCGTAAGACGGTATTCGTTGATGAGCATGGTCTGGTGGCGCACCCATTCTCCCCAAGCCTGCTTGGAAATATTGAGATAAATTCGCTTGCCCAGTTCGCCGGGATAGGTGGGGCGCTCAAGCCCTTCCAGTTCTTCGCCGAATTTTGCGCATTGTACCATTCGTGCCATCAGTTAAAGCTCCAGAAGCTATCGAGTATTTTGGCGACCGGTGCGGCCATGCCGCCGATGTCTGACCCGCATTTATACCAGACCCCTTGTTCTTCCGCCACGGCTGCCTTGGGCGGGGTTTTCACAGGTAACCGCAAGACATTGATTTCTAGATGAAAGTGACTAAAGGTGTGGCGAAAACGCGCGTGCACCTCCGGCTCGGCGGTGCGCTCCAGCGCCCGCAATTGACACCAGGCATCGAGCTGATGCTCTGAATCGACCTCGGGCAAACTCCAGAGCCCCCCCCATATGCCATCGGGTGGGCGCTTGTACAGCCATACACGATCTTGCTTGTCAGTGGCCAACAGCATAACAGTGCTTTTGACGGGTATGGTACGGCGCAGCTTTTTGCCGGGGTAATTTTCGGGTACGCCCTCGGCATGCGCAACACAGATGTTGGCCAGCGGACAGTGATCGCAATCGGGCCGTGAACGTCGACACAGGGTTGCGCCGAGGTCCATCATCGCTTGGTTGTAGTGGTGCGTGCGGCCTTTGGGAGTGAGTGACTCCGACACAGCCCACAATTGCTTGAGCACATCCGTCTTACCTGGCCAACCGCCAATGCCAAAACATCGGGCCAATACGCGCTTGACGTTGCCGTCCAGAATCGCCTCATGCTGTTGGCTGGCAAGGCTAAGGATAGCTCCAGCCGTTGAACGGCCAATGCCAGGCAGCGACTGCAAAGCCTCAGACGTGAGGGGCAACTCGCCAGCAAAGTCGTTTACGATAGACTTTGCAGCCTTGTGCAGATTCCGCGCTCGCGCATAGTAGCCAAGCCCTGACCAATGCGCGAGCACGTGGTCTTCATCCGCGCCGGCCAAATCAGACACGCTCGGGAAGCTGCGCATAAAGCGCTCGTAATAAGGAATGACGGTATTGACCTGCGTCTGCTGCAACATGATTTCACTGATCCAGACGCGATAGGGCGTGGGGTTTTGCTGCCACGGCAATGATTTGCGGCCATGCACATCAAACCATGCCAGCACCCGCCCATCAAAATCATCAACCACTACATTCACGCATACAGCCCAGCCACGAAACTGTTGGCACTATAGCGGATTTTTCGGCGCGGAAAAAACACTTCAAAAGGCTATTCTGTATACTGAACTTTTGCCCCAAATGCGCTGCTATGAAGAATAATGTCCTGCCCTTAGCCCTCTACAGCAACCCAGGCGTCAAGGCAATTATTCGCGCAGAGGACTCTTGCATTCTGTACAAGCGATTGACTGGAGATCTGCGCGAACAGGAAAAGATTTCGACGTCGCATTGTATGACATTCGTCGCCAAAGGCACGGTGCAGGTAAAAACCTACGAAGGCCACTGCGTCACTGCCGGCGAGAATGAACTGCTGTTCATGCCACAAGACACCTACACAATCTCGGATCTTATCCTTGATGACGACGCGATAGAGGTATTTTTAGTGTTCTTTGATCAGGAGATCGCGATGGATTTTCTGCGCGCGACCGGTATGAAGCGCTACCCAACGCATGCGGAGTCCAGAGCAATTTGCAAGCTGAACACGGGCAGCACCGTGCCCCAGTACTTTACCGCATTAAAAGAGATGTATCTCAGCATAGACAGCGCTCCTCATCTGCTTAAGATCAAGATACTGGAATTTTTGCACTTGGTGCATCGCGACAACCCTCGCCTTATCCTTAGCACCCTTACCGCGTCCGATGTACAGAAACGTCGCCGCAGTATTGAAACGATTATGCTAAACAACTACGACAGCGCCTGAACCAAAACCACCACGTTTGACATTTTATGAGTAGTTGCCGTCATAGCCTCTCTTATCATGGCGGGCAGTTCACGTGTATTCACTACAGAGAGGCTTCTCATGAAATCACCAGGCTTGGCTTTATGCTTATTGCTGAACGCAGGTTACGTATCCGCCGCCGACGTTGAAGACGTACTGGGCAACTACATGGCCGCGTGGAGCGCGCACGACAGCAGCAAAATCGTGAGCTTTTTTGCGGAAAATGTCATCTGGTATGACTTGCCATCTGACAGTGTCACTCAGGGTAAAGAGGCTGTAGGCCCAGCCATTGTTAGCGCATTTTTGGGTCAGGTCGACAATATGTACTGGGTGCGCAGCGGGGACACCTTTGTCAGCGGCAACACTGCGATCTACGAATGGACCTACGGCGGCACCTTTAATGGCAACTGGGGCGACACTCAGGTCGACGATAAGACCTTCGCAATAAAGGGTCTCAGCACAACCACCATCAACGACGATGGAAAGATCGTCGCTCAGAAGGACTACTATGACGTCGCGAGCTTCGCACAGGCGCTGGGAGTCGGGCAATGAGCGTGACCGTTATCTTGGAAGCCGCCATCAAACCCGGTAAAAAAGACGCGCTCGTCGCGCTGCTTGACAGCTTGCTGCCCGAAACACGGGCGTACCAAGGCCTCACTCACATTACTATTCATACCGATGCCAAGGGCGAGAATATCCTGTTCTACGAAGAGTGGGAAAGCGCCGCAAACTACGAAGACTATTTGCAATGGCGAACGGAAACCGGCGTGATGGATAAGTTGGGTGCGCATTTCTCAGCCCCGCCAGCCATCCGTTACTTCAACCCAGAAAACATTTAGGGGGCACTATGCCAAGCACACTACTCGTGACGGGGGCCAATGGTGCTTTCGGGCAGCTCATCGTACGCGCAGCGCTCGCCCGCGACCATCGTGTCGTCGGCACTCTGCGCGAGGTGAGCGGACGCAACGCCTCCGCTGCCGACACCCTGCGCTCTGAAGGTGCCGTCATTGTAGAAATGGATGTCACCCAGGAGAGCAGCGTAACAGCCGGCGTGGATGCAGCACTCGACGCCGTCGGCACTCTGGATGCTGTCGTGAACAACGCAGGCATCGGCGCATACGGTATTCAAGAGGCCTTTCAGGCGACAGCGTGGCAGCAACTCTTTGATGTCAATGTATGGGGTAGTACAGCGCGTGAATCGCGCTGTACTACCCCATATGCGTCAACGGCAATCGGGCGTACTGATTCATGTATCGAGCTTGCTTGGACGTATGGTGCTGCCATTCTGGGGCGCGTATAGCGCATCCAAATGGGCACTGGAAGCGCTGGCTGAAACCTATCGTGTGGAGTTGTCCGACTACGGTGTTGATAGTTGCATTGTTGAACCAGGCCCTTTCCCTACGGAGTTCTTCGGTGGGTTAGTCGCTGCGGATGATCCAGCCCGGGCCAGCGACTATGGCGATATGGCAAAGGCCGCTGAACAGTCATTTGCTGACTTTGGCAAGGCGCTGGCAGCGATCCCCGCACAGAAGCCACAACTCGTTGCCGATGCCATCGTCGCGCTCATTGAAGCGCCCAGTGAGCAGCGACCACTGCGGACCACGGTTGATGAAATGGGGATTGGTGAGCATGTGAGGCAGCACAACGCAAGTCATGACAGCATGATCACTGCGATTTACGAGAACCTCGGGATCGGCTCCACCCGGTAAGATGAGGTCTGCGTTGCCGCCCGGCTTGGATTTTCCGGGCGGTTTTTTAACGAGGGGTTTAGTTGAACAAGCCCTTCAACGCATCTCGCGCTTTGTCCTCAAGCTTTTCTCTTTCTCGCTTTTCGCGCTCTTTGAGCTGCTGGCGCAATTTTTCTTCGTTGGCTTTCAGCTTCTCTCTCGCGCGCGCTTCTTCTGCCTTGAGTTTGGCTTTGGCCTCATTTTCCGCATCTTTTAGCTTGGCCTTGAGGTCATCCTTCATCGCTTGTACCAAGGCCTTGGTAAAGTCAGCCGACAAGTCACTGAACTTCCCGCGTATAGGCACATTCAGCTTGACCCCACCCAAGTCCTTTCGGGCTTTACCGCCCTGCCCTTTGGAGGTGCCTGACAAGAGGGTTTTGAGCGTATAGTCAACGTACTCTTGGGGCAGATCGACCTTACCCTTACCGCCCAGACGCAACACGGGCGCTCGCAGATCGAGATCATCACTGAAAAGGACGCCATTAGTGAAAGTGCCGCTCATGGTCAACGCCGAGAAGTCAGTCTTTTTAAAGTTTTCTTCTTCGTCTAGCTTTTCGCCTCTGAGGGTGGCACGCGCACGCCGCAGCTGGTAGGCGATGTTAATACCATTAATGGCCCCATCGACAAAGCTCATGTTGTAGCCACCATTGAGCTTTGCTTTCAGCCCATTGACGGAGTTGCCACGCGTCGTCACATCAAAGGCGAACATGCCTTTACCGCTCAAGGGCGCATCATCTTGCAGCAAATCTGCCAGTAGCGGCTCGGCGAGTATGCCGTCGAGATTCGCCTTAGCGGCAAACGCAGGTATCTCTTTGCGCGCGTCTACTGTGACGCTCGAATCAATCTTGCCATCATACAGCCGGGCCGCGATACCTGGGAGTGAAATCACGCCACCCTTGGCTTTCACCGGTATCACGATAGACTTCGCGGTAAGGTTGCTGACCTTGATATCATCCACTGCGAACCGTCCGTCAACATCCAATTTGCGCATCAATTCAAGCGGCAAATCGATCGGAGTATCTTCGGCGCTGGCCGTGGCAGGCGCTTCACCTTCCGGCGCAGGCGCCTCGCCCTCGGGAGGAGGTGGCGGCAGGTAGCGATCAACATCGATGGCGTCCACCTTGAAATCAAAGCGCACCGGCGGCAGGTCACCGGCGAGATCAGGTACTGAGAGATTACCGGAGAACGTCGTGTCATCCAGGGTGATGGTGAGCTTATCCAGCTGCGCCGATTTGGCATTCGCCTTGGCCTCCAACGCTAACCCGACCGCTTTGAGCACATCATCGTCTGCGGTTTCCGGCGCCTCGATACCCAGCTGCTCGAAGATCGGCAACAAGCTGAAGGTGTCAGGCGTTGACAGCGCGGCGGTGATTTGCGGGTCGGTGTCGAGTGCCGTCACGTTAATAGCCCCCTGCAGCTCAATACCCAAGGCCTCAATCAGAACGGAAGCAATATCCACCGTCTGCTGCTCAAGATCTGCCGTGATATCGGCGCGAATGGACAACTCAGCGTCCTCAATCGGCACGCCCTCACCGCTGGCGCTGGTGGTGAGGCTCAGCTCTGCGAGCTGGTATTTCTGCTGCTCAAGATCCAGCATCACCTTGCCATCAGCGTCAAAGCGCGCCTGCATCGCCAAACTGTTGCTGATGAGATCAAACCCGGCCTTGAGCGCGAAAGGCTTGGCCAACTCAATCGCACCGGTATCGAGGTTCACGTCGCTAAGCTGAGCATCGAGTCCGGCCTGCTTGTCCAGCCAACTGATATTGGCATTCTTAAACGCCACGCCACCCACCGCCAGGGCGGCAATCGCGGGAGCACCGCCCTCCACTTCCGTGGTCTCATCATCGGTCGTGGTCGAGGTGGTCGCGCTGGCTTGCATCAGGTCGTCCCAGTTGGTCGAGCCATCTGCCGCGCGCTGTAAGTCCAACATCAAGCCGCTGAGTGAGACCGCATCAACGTGAATCTGCCGTCGCAACAGCGGCAACACTTCAATGCTGACGTTCGCCTCGTCAATGCGGGCAAACGGTCGATCACCGAAGCCCTTGGCATTAGACAACTCCACCTCACCGATAGAAATGCCCACCCAAGGGAAGAACGAGGCATCCAGCTCACCGTTGATGGTGAGATCGCGACCGGTTTGCTCGCGAGTGATGTCTTCAATCTGTTCTTTGTAGGCGTTCAGGTCCAGGGTTGAGATAAAAATGGCCAGAACAAGGAATAAAACAACGACCAGTGCGACGATTCCAATCATCGCGCGCTTGAGGAATTTCATCAGTGTGTTCTCAAAAAAGTCCGAGTGATTCTGAGTGTAGAGTCTAGTGCATGGCGTGGGAGCCATCCACACGGTGATCGCCCAAGCGGCGTATCCGTAATCTCCGAGGCGGACGCAACGCTACCCGCTCTCTACAAAGGTAGCACCCCTTGGTCCCAGGCTGACGAGGGCTCAGCGCGCCCTACCACCTCGCCACGGGAATTGAGGATGTCGGGACGGAAGTGATCCCCCAACACATTGAGTTGCTCAACGGACAACACGGCGATTTTTTCCAACAGGGCACCGAGTACAACCTTCGCCGCATCGCTGTCGCCACTATCGACCTTGAGTGCCAAGCCAAAACCCAGCTCCGGCAGGACGCCACTGTACACGCCCTGCGCGCCATTCTTTACAATCAGCCGCTCGCCGAGCATATCCACCAGCAAAGTGCTGAGCTCACCCGTCCCTCCGTACATATGCGGGTTTTCAGCGATGGCTTGACGGATAAATCGCGCTTGGTCGGCGCGTTCCGCTGACAGCACTGATGGATCGGCAAAGCGGGCATAAGCCCAGGCCAAGCGCTGTAATGGCACCGCAAGCGTGGGGATACCGCAGCCATCGTAGCCCCATGGCAATTGCAAAGACTGCAAACCGGTGAACTCACCAACGACATCAAACCAGCGCCGCTGTGCGGGGTGCGAATACAAGCGGTAGTTCTGCGTATTGTCGTTATGCGCAAGACATGCAGTGAGAA
>DOIU01000152.1 GCA_003511825.1 Gammaproteobacteria bacterium
AGGCGAACCAGAACGCTTGGTGGCTTCCCAGATCAGACCCGTCGGCATCGACGGCCTTAATACCGCCCGCCGCAAGCGTCAACCGTACATTTTCAACTGCAATCTCGTCCCCGCGCGTCAGAGCGACAAGCGCGGCACTGCGCTGGAACGCAACGGCCTGGCCCGATGCGGTAACCACGCCGATAATGTCTTCGTGGACAGGAAGACGCGGATCGACATCACCGACCGGAAAGATTGGCCCGTTGGCATCTCGGCCATTGCGAAAATCAAAATCGCGACCCAGCGCCAATGCCTCAACCAGCACCGTCGTATCGGGATGGGCGCGCTTCCACGCCCCCCAATCGGTCGTGACGACCGCTGCCTGCGCCAGCTTGATCCCCTTTTCGGCCAGCGGGCCGGTCACTGCATGCCCCAGGAACGTGTCAAAAACTGAATAGGCCACCACGTCATACATCACCTTGTTGGACCGGATCAGCAGGCCGGATGTGCGCAAGATCGGCCGCTCGACACCCTCGGGCATCCTGTCGGTGAAATAGGCTTGCGCCGCACCACATAGAGTACAGTAGGGAATACCGAGATCGCGCCCGCCAAGCGTGTCATTGACCATCTCGCGCACCTCCATGATGCGGCGCGGATAGGCGCGGGCTTCGCCATTAATTTCAATGCCGAATACGATGTCGTCGTCTTTCAACCATGTGGCGGCGTCCGCCGTGCTGACGGCCGGATTGTCGGCGGCCGGAATGCAATTGCACACCTCGTCGGTGGTATCGTAGGCACGATGATCGATCAGCACGCCACCCCAAGACACCAGACGCCAATCAATGTCACCTTCCACGAAAATCCGCTCCCAGCCGGGAACAAGGTTGGTGAAGATCGCGCGCTTGGTCGTCAGATAATCGGGTGGCGCGGGAATATCCCAAGCGATCAAATGATCGGTGACATTGCCCCACTGATTAACATTCGGCAGATCCTTTTCCAGTAGCTTGGACGCAGCCTGATTGAACTCACCGAGAAGACGACTGCCGGAGGCAAAACGCATCAAATCGGCGATCAACCAAACCAGGCGCGGGTCCTTAGACGCAGCAATTTTGCCCAGAGCCAAGTTTTGTTGGCGCCCCCAAACGGTTTCCTTGGCCTCTTCGACAAAGGCCACACGCACCGCCCGCTCCAACTCTTTAGAAAGTCCACCAGCCGGGATTGCCGGCGGCTCGCCAAATTGCTCGACGACATGGGCCGGGAGCGGTTTGTGCTCCTGCGAAAATGCGCTTGATGCTGATAAAAACAACGCCGCCGCCAAGGCCGCGATGGCCACTATGCGACATCCTCCAAACACGCTTAGTCTCATGTGAGCTTCTCCCAGCTGGTTACTTTCTGCCAGCAAAAACCCATGCACGTGCGCAGGCAACTGGCGACTCGCACCCCATCCGCTTGCGGCAATCAGGCGATACTGAGCTGCTTGCCTTGCTGCCAAGGGTTCTGATCAGCATTGATGGCATTGAACCCGCAGCCTTTTCACTGCCTGTCAGCAACCGTCTTTGCTTGCCAATGGCAGTCACTGCCACTCAATCATCAAGAAACCTTTTGGGTGTACAGACGATGTAGACGCCCTTTCTTAGCCGAAAGTTTCAGCGCACCAACCGCTGGATCTCCTCAATACTGTCATGCTCCTGCACAAAATGCCCTGGCGACACCTCACACAGCTCCGGCATCGCCGTCGCGGGTTGGTCGGGTCGTTTGCTGGGCAGAAAGCGCCACTGCGCACCGGGATCCATGGGCGAAGGCAGTTCGCCGGGCAGGCGGATGCGCGTGCGAGCGCGTTCGACGGCAGGGTCTGGCACCGGGACCGCTGAGATCAGGGATTGTGTGTAAGGGTGCTGTGGCTGCTCGAAAATCTGATCGCGCGAGGCCATTTCAACCACGCGTCCCAGATACAGCACCATGATCCGGTTCGACACCGACCGAACCACGGAAAGATCATGGCTGATAAACAGCATGGACATGCCGAATTCGGCTTGTAGATCTTTCAGCAGTTGCAGTATTTGCGCTTGGATGGACACGTCCAGCGCGGACACTGCTTCATCGCAGATGATCAGGCGCGGGCGATTGATCATCGCCCTGGCGATGCCGACCCGCTGGTTCTGCCCGCCGGACAACTCGTGTGGATAGCGGTTGAACATTTCCGCACTGAGTCCCACGCGTGCCATCATGTCGAGCACAGCCGCCTTGCGTTGGGCCTTGTTCAAGTCTGGCTGAAACTCGATCAGCGGTTCGGCGATCGACGCCGAGATGGTCATGCGTGGGTCAAGGCTGGCCAGGGGATCCTGGAAAACGATCTGCATCTGTTCGCGATGGGGCTTCATCGCCGCTTTGCCAAGGCCCACCAGATCCTTGCCCAGCCAAGTGACGGCACCGTCGGTGGGTTTGATCAGCTGTAAGACGGCGCGAGCCAGGCTTGACTTACCACAACCGGATTCACCCACAATACCCAGCGTCTCGCCTTCGACCAAATTGAAACTGACGCCGTTCACGGCGCGCAACGGAATCGATTTGGGTATAAGGCCACCGGGTTTCTTCACGCTAAAGGTGACCGCCATGTCTTTTACATCCAGCACCTGTGACGCGTCTGCATCCATTGCTGCGCGCACATCCGCACCATCGATCCGTGGCATTGAGGCCAGCAACGCTTGCGTATAAGCCTCTGCCGGCTTGGCAAAGATCTCGGCCGAGCTGCCGCTTTCCACAATGAAGCCCTGGCGCATGACCTGTACATCATCACACAACCGCGCGACGACGCCCATGTCATGAGTAATCAATGCAATCGCGGTACCTTCATCTCTCTGCAGCTCGGCCATCAGATCCAGAATCTCGGCTTGCACGGTCACGTCCAGTGCCGTTGTCGGCTCGTCCGCAATCAACAGCTTCGGGCCGTTCAACATGGCCATCGCGATCATCACGCGTTGGCGCATGCCGCCCGATAATTCGTGGGGAAACTGCACCAACCGTGTGCGCGCTTCGGGGATGTGGACACGGTCAAGCCAGCCCAAGCACGTTTTCTTGGCGTCGGCCCTGCTCAGCTCGGGATTGTGTAGGCGCAGCGTTTCCTGCATCTGCGCGCCGATCCGCATATGCGGTGTCAGCGCCGTCAGAGGGTCCTGAAAGATCATCGACACGGCCTTACCGCGGTAGTGGTTCATCTCGGCTTGTGAGCGACCCAATAGCTCGGTACCGTCCAATGTCACAGAGCCGCTGACACCCGCATTGGCTGGCAATAACCCCATCGCAGCTAGAAAGGTCTGGCTTTTACCGGACCCGCTTTCGCCGACAATCCCCATGCAACGGCCCGGCGCAATATCCAGCGAGAGGGCATTCACCGCCGCGATAACCCCGTCGATGGTTTGGAATTTCACATGCAGATCGCGTATCGAAAACAGCGCCATGTCAGCGGCCTTTCAGGTCAAGGTCGCCGCGAAGGCCATCGCCGATAGAGAAGAAACAGAAGAGGGTCAGAAGTTTCTGCACACTAAGGCCAAGAGAGGACGTCATGCTATCAATCAGGATCCTTTGACCGCGCTTGTCGTATCTTGGCGACCGAGTATACGCATAATGACAATTCTAGTGCCCTCTACCCGATAATAGATCGAGTGTGAGCGATAGACGCTCCTTCGATACCCTTCTCGAATCTCGTCGACGGCCTGGTATTGAAGTGGTCGCTCCGCCAGCGCCTGGAATCGCTTTTTGACCCCATCCCGATAATCTTCGGACTGCTGAAGCCCAAAATTGACCAGCCCGTACAGCGCGATATCGAGTAAGTCTTGCTCCGCTTCCAGAGAAAGTTCATAGCTAGGCACGCGATGCCCGGTGTTTCGCTTTAGCCTCTTCCCAAATATCGTCGATTGACTTGTCGCTGTATCCCTGCTCTTTCACGCTTTCCTCAGCTGCGATCAACGCAGCCCGGATGGCTTTGATTTCTTCCGGTGTTTCTGTTTCCCGATTTTGTCGTTCGCGGATCAGTTCGCGGATAACTTCGCTTTCATTGCCATACCGACCAGTCTCAATCTGTGCTTTGATCCAGCTGTCTTGCCGATCGGTGACAGAAATGCTCTTTTTAACCATTGGCATTGATTTATCCTCCAGACATCGGATGCAATACGCCTACTTAGTAGTATATTTTACCCCTTTGGTTTTTCAAGCTGATTGTTGTCGCTCACCTTCGGGGTCGAACTCCGATCACGGACACACAGCAACGCCCTATCAGCGGTCTTTCGGATCAAGGGCGTCGCGAAGGCCATCGCCGATAAAGAAGAAACAGAAGATGGTCATCACGAAAAAGAACAGCGGAAAGGCCAGTTGCCACAGCGTGCCGTAGTTCATCGTCTTGGTCCCCTCCGCAATCAGCGCACCCAGGCTGGTCAGAGGTTCCTGCACGCCCAGACCCAGGAAGGAGATAAAGCTTTCGATCAGGATCATATTGGGCACGAGTAAGGTGGCATAGACCATGACGACGCCCAGCAGGTTGGGCACAATATGGCGTCGGATGATGATAGGCGTGGAAACCCCAATCGCCATGGCCGCTTCGATGAATTCTTTGTGCTTGAGGCTCAGCGTCTGGCCGCGCACGATCCGGCTCATGTCCAGCCATGAGATCAACCCGATGCCGAGGAACAGCATGGTGATGGATCTGTCGAACATCACCAACAGCAGGATCAAGACGAACATATACGGCACAGACATCAGGATATCGACGCTGCGCATCATCACAGCGTCAATGCGCCCGCCCAGGAAGCCCGCAACCGCGCCCCAGAGCGTGCCGACCACGACGGCGATGGCTGATCCGACAATGCCCACCATCAGCGAGATACGCGTGCCCTGCACAGTGCGGGCATACAGATCGCGCCCCAGATCGTCCGTGCCGAAGTAATGCCCGTTGGCGAATGAAGGGCCACCCTCCTCCGCGATCATGCCCATCACGTTGAAGTCCAGCTCTTCGTTGGACCAGACGGCGAGATAGTCACCGAACAACGCGAAGGCGCTGATGATGATTAATCCGATCAGCGCCGCAAGCGCAGCTTTGTTGCGCAGGAACCGATGGCGTGCATCTGCCCAGAGCGAGCGGCCTTTGACATTGACCACACGCTCGGCCATTGCAGCCGTGGCGGGCTGTTTCGGATTCAGTGGGAAATCGGCCACGTCGCTCCCCTCACAGCCGGATCTTCGGGTCGATCCAGGCGTAGAGGATATCGACGATCAGATTAAACAAAATGGTCAAAGCACCCACCAGAATGGTGACACCCAGCATGACCGCGTAGTCCCGGTTCAGGGCTGAATCGACAAAGGCCTTGCCGATCCCGCCGGTCGAGAAAATTACATCGACGACGACGGAGCCGGTGATCATGACCACAAAGGTCGGACCCAGATACGAGATCACCGGCAACAGCGCGGGCTTCAGCGCGTGTCGCAGGATTACCTGACGTTCGGGCAACCCTTTGGCGCGTGCCGTGCGGATATGATTGGCATTCAGCACCTCCAGCATTGAGGAGCGTGTGATTCGTGCAATCGAGGCCA
Source organism: Gammaproteobacteria bacterium (assembly GCA_003511825.1). Taxonomy (GTDB): domain Bacteria; phylum Pseudomonadota; class Gammaproteobacteria; order Granulosicoccales; family Granulosicoccaceae; genus UBA7957. The sequence goes on from DOIU01000152.1 coordinate 5,563, forward strand.
GGAACGATGTCGACAAGGCGATCACTGGCATGATGAGATACTGCCATTGTCCGCCCTCCCAACCACCACCGGGCAACCAGCCCAGCCACAGGGTGAAGACCAGGATCAAGATGGGCGCCATCACGAAATTGGGCAACACCTGCGCCCCAATCGAGATGCCGACGGCCAAATAGTCCAGCCAGGAATTGTGTTTGACGGCCGCGATCACGCCCAATGCAATGCCTGCCAAGGCGGCTACCATGAAAGCAAGCAGTCCGTAGGTCAGTGTCACCGGGAAGCCCTGGGCGATGATCTCGTTCACCGTCCGGTCTTTGTACACAAAGGAAGGCCCGAAGTCGAAGTGAGCCACAATGCCCCAGACATAGCTGGCCATTTGCTGCCACAGCGGCTGATCCAGTCCGTATTTGGCGTTGAGATTGTCCAACACGGCTGGCGGCAGCTCATGTTCCTGTGTGAAAGGCCCGCCCGGTGCCGCATGCATCAACAGAAACGAGAGAATGATCAACAGCAAAAGCGTCGGCACTGCGATCGCCAGACGCCTCAGAACGTATGAGAGCATTCAGTGCTTACCCTTCAAGCTAACTCCGGCTCGAGCGAGGGTGCTTGTCGCACAGTGACTCGGTGGCATTCTATGGGCATGGATTACTCAGCAATGCGGTACATATTTTTCAGATACCAGTTCTGCATCAGGTTACCCAGCGAGGTGCCCTTGATGTCCGGCTTAATCATCTCAACCTTAGTATAGTGATAGATTGGCGCAAACGGCATTTCAGCCGCCAGGATCTGTTCAGCCTCTGCGTAGTTCGCGTTTGGGTCTGCGGCGGTTTTTGACGCTTCCATCACGGCGTCATAGGCCGCCAAATCGAACTTCCCGGTGTTGTGGCCTGAGTAAGACGTAAACATGTCGAGATAGGTCGAGGCCTCGTTATAGTCGCCGCACCAGGCATAACGCGCGATATCAAAATCCTGATTATGCATCCGTTCGGTGTGCACCTTCCATTCGTAGTTGGCGAGCGTCACCTTCACTCCGATCGCTTTCCAGAACTGCTGCACAGCGATGGCGATTTTTTTATGGCCTTCCGATGTGTTGTACTGCAAGGTCAGTTCAAGCGGCTTGCCGTGGCTGAAGCCTGCCTCAGCCATCAGTGCTTTCGCTTTGCTCACACGCTCTTTTTGCGTCCAACGCGCATAGTCGATATCGGGCATTTCAAAGCCAGCCGTGGCGTAGTGGGTCCAGTTGTAAGCCGGTGATTGACCACCCTGGAGGATCTTGTCAACGATGATGTCGCGGTCAATAGCGTAAGATAACGCCTTGCGGACTTTCAGGTCTTTCAGCGCTTTGGGGCCTTTTTCTTCGTCCAGGTTGTACAGGTAGACATACGAGCAGGATTGCGGCACGGACACGGCCTCATCCGGATAGTCAGCACGCAACTTGGGATACTGACCGCTTGGAATTTCCGTGCGATCCAGCTCGCCGGCGAGGTATCGCGTCAAAGCCACATTGGTGTCATTGATAGTCAGTGCAGTCACCTTCTGCAGGATGGTTTTATCCGCATCCCAATAGGTGCTGCTGGGTGCCATGACCACTTTTTCGCCCAGGATGTGTTCTTTCAGAATATAGGCGCCGTTGCCGACCAAATGCTCGGGGTTGGTCCACTTATCGCCGAACTCGGCGATCACATCTTCACGCACCGGAAAAACCGACGCAT
>DOIU01000475.1 GCA_003511825.1 Gammaproteobacteria bacterium
AACATCTGCATCAAATGATCCAAACGTGGTTTGCGCCATTGGCTGCTGGTTTTGACGCCATCCGACAAGCCAACGTCGGGGATGTTCATCCGAAAACCGGGGTCAGCAATGTCTTTCCATCGGTTCCCACCGACATTGCGGTATCGCCCTCCCCAATGCTCGCCGGCCGGGTTGGAGGCATCCCCAGCCATTAAGTAGTACACAGAGACAAAGTCCTGATCGACGTATTCGCGGCGGTAACGACACCAGTACTTGCCCATGGCGCCTTTGTGGCGAATCGTGTCGCAGAGGTGGTCGTTATTGTAGCCATCGCCGGTTTCAGGATAGCGTACGCCAAACATGGCACCTTCCGCCTCGACGAAAAACACCTGCGGAAACTGTTGCTTCACAAAATCGTAGGCTTGTTGGTCTTTATTGACGTTACTCCAGCCCACCATAAAGATGCGTATCCGATCAGCGATTTCGGGATGATGCTTGAGCGCGGTGGCAGTGTTGGTGAGTGCCCCCCAGGCGAGAATATACAAGGGGCGGTCTTCATCGGCTTTCAATGCTTGCTCAACAATCCAGCGCGAGCCCGGCGTGAGTGCGTTGCCGGCAGATTCCCACGGACGCTCATGACCGGCCTTCACGAGTGCGCGCAGTGCCGCTGGCGACGGGTAGTCCGGCGACCAACTGCGCAAGTGCGGATAGTCAAAGGCGTATTGATCAATCACGCGATGAATACAGGCCGTTTTTTGCGCCGCGCCGCAATGCGCTTGCACAAAGTCCCGCGTGCGCGAAAAGGTCGGCGGTGCCGTGACGATGCCTTCGATATCAAACAAATCCGCGACGAGGAACAAATGAATCAGCGACTGAATGTCATCCGTGTCTGCGGGCAAGTCGGTGGTAACCAGAATCCGATGTCGCTCACCATCGAGCGCACCTTTTGCAGGCCTGTCACCCACCGGGAGTGACGCCGCGACACTGACGGGATCCGTCTGCGCCACGCAGCCTGCACTCAGCACACAAACAACCAGTCCGGCAGTGCACCATCGCCATGCTCGCCGTAGCCACGGCGCGGCCATCCTTCGCTGATCAACCATCATCGTCCTCCGTTCACCATCCGCATCAACCCGGCCACCATCGTACGCGCTGCCCCATGCTGACCGAAGTACAATCAGGCAAGCCTTCGCCCTGCGGCCCAAACGGCATCAGACGCGATCCGTGAAAGCGAGGTACGCGACCGACGTATCCTGTTAAAATGCCGGCTTTGTGGCCATACGCGACGCAGCGTCGCACCACGGGAGCACACGATGAGTGACATTCAAATTCTGCACAACCCGCGCTGTTCCAAGTCGCGCGCAACCAAACAGATTTTAGACGATAAAGGGCTAGCCTATAAGGTTGTGGACTACCTGAAGCAGCCGCCTACCCGCGATGAATTGGAAGAGATTCTGCGCCTGTTACAGATGGAGCCCCGCGCGCTGATGCGCCGGGGAGAAAGCGTCTATCGTGAGCAACAACTCGATGATGAAGGCCTCAGCCGTGATGACCTGATCCAGGCCATGCTGGATCATCCTATCCTGATCGAGCGCCCCATCGTGCTCGCAAACGGCAAAGCGTCGCTCGGGCGACCGCCTGAGCAAGTGCTGGATATCCTGCCATGACGACGCGCATCCTTATTCTTTACCACAGTGTCAGCGGCAATACGCGCGCGATGGCCCAACACGTCGCACGCGGCGTGGAGAGCGTCACGCAGGCTGAAGCCATCTTGCGCACCGTGCCTGAAGTGTCTGCCGAAACCGAGACTGTGGCGCCGCCGGTACCCTCGGACGGTGCCCCTTACGGCACCACCGCCGACTTGAGCGCCTGCGATGGCCTGATCCTGGGCAGCCCGACCTGTTTTGGCAATATGTCAGCGTCACTGAAGTACTTTATGGATCAAACCAGTGCACAGTGGTTTAGTGGCGATCTGTCCGGCAAACCCGCAGGTGTGTTTACGTCTACGTCCAGTCTGCACGGCGGGCAAGAAGCCGTGCTGCTCTCGATGATGATACCGCTCATGCATCACGGCATGCTGATGACGTCCATCCCCTACAGCGTACCCGAGCTGGCTAACACCACCAGCGGCGGCACGCCCTACGGCGCCAGCCACACCTCAGGGCCCAATGGAAACAACCCGCTGACAGACGACGAGAAAGCCATCTGCAAAGCCCTGGGCCAACGGGTCGCTGATATCGCCGCACGCCTCAAAGCCGGCGCAGGCACTGCCTCTTGAGCCGGCTACAGTTCTGGCGCTGGACCACACTCGTGGGCTATTTCGGCCTGCTGTTTTTACTGCTGGGCTGGTTCAGTTGGTACTCGCCTCCCGAGGAAATCCCACGCAGCTTGGTGCTGATCATGGTGGTAGTGCCGCTGCTGTTCCCGTTGCGTGGGTTGCTGGCCGGCAAGCGGCGCACACACCAGTGGTCAAACTTTCTCGCGCTGCCCTACTTCGCCATGGGCGTTGACTACGCCTATAACAGTGCCACCGAGGCGCACTTGGGCGGTCTGGTGATTGCCCTGAGCCTGATATTCTGGAGCGGCTGCGTGATGTACTCGCGCTACACCGGACCACCTCGCACGAAAAAACGCGGCGCCCCCCGTCTGACGCCGCATGAGCGATAAGCAAGACCGCATCTTCGACGGTTGGGCTGACCGCTTTGACCAACGTATCTACGCCGATAATAATCCCAAGGGTCGCGTGCGTCAGGCCATCCTGCAGCGGGACCTCACTGAGATACTCAGCCAACACGCGCGGACGCTAGATATCGTGGATGTCGGCGGCGGATTGGGTCACATGGCGATTTGGCTCGCCAACCAGGGTCATTCGGTCACCGTCGTGGAGCCGTCGGGCGATATGCTCGAACGCGCCCGGCAAAATGCCGACGCGGCCGGGGTTGAGATGCAGTTTGTCCACAGCACGCTGCAAGACTTTTCGGCAACCCCACCCCGACCGTTCGACCTGATTGTGTGCCACGCGGTGCTGGAGTGGTTGGCACAGCCGCGCGCCGCGCTCGATCAGCTTAAGGGGTTGATGCACACACAGTCGCACTTGTCGCTGATGTTCTATAACGTGCACTCCGCGCGCATGCGCAGCTTGGTGGTGGGCGACTTTGAGCGTGCGAACAGTGCCGACTTGGGTGGCGACGGTATCAAACGGCTCGCGCCGTTGTCGCCGCTCGATCCGCAAGATGTCCATCAGTGGCTAGAGACCAGTGAGCTGGTGTGCACGCGTTGGTCAGGGGTGAGGACATTCTACGATTATATGTTGCCAGATGCGCGAGCGCGTGCTGATACAGAGCAGGTGATTCGCACCGAACTGGCGCTGTCGGAGCAAGAGCCTTGGCGATCAATGGCGCGCTATCAGCATGTGCTGTGCACGCTGCCGTCAGATAAGCGCCTTAACCGCAACCGGTGATGGGCTCGTAGGGGTGGTGCCCCCAGTACTCAGGCGCGGCATTCATACCCGATATGTCGCAGGTATCACGACCCGCCCATTGCTCAAACCACACCACGCGCAGCGCGCAAGTGTAGTGAAACGCCGTCGTCTGCTTATCGGATTCGTTATCAGCTACTGCATTGATCACCTCGATGCGCTCGGGTACGCCATAGCGTTGCAAGAACGCATCGCTCTGGCTCATGCAATCCGAGGGCGCACCCGGCTCCAACGCCAGCGGTGTACGCTCATACAAGCCGCTGC
>DOIU01000458.1 GCA_003511825.1 Gammaproteobacteria bacterium
GAAGAAGTGATTGAAACCGACATCATACAAGGTCGCTGCGGAGGCAAAACTGGCGATATGCCCGCCCAACTCACTGCCATCTTGGTTGGCGCGCAACACCATGGCTGTCGCGTTCCAGCGGATCATGGCGCGGATATGGCGCTCGATTTCAGCGTCACCTGGGCTGTGAGCCTCCAAGTGAGGGGGGATGGTGTTGATGTAATCGGTGGTGGCGCTGTAGGGCATATTCACACCATGGCGCCGCGCGCTGTTGATCAGCCGCTCCAGCAGGTAATGCGCGCGTTCAGGGCCATCATCGGCGATAACCGCCTCTAACGCCTCCAGCCACTCGCGGGTTTCTTCACGGTCAAGGTCTCGTTCATCCGCAGACATATCACCTCCGGGGCACTCGCCACGACGATGCCATCAGGCCGTCTTTGTCTTGAGTGTAGCGAATAAACCCTTGCGAAGGCGAATCAGTCTCACGCCCTGAGAACGAGCGCGCGCGTCAAAACGACACGCGCCTGACAATGCCGCTATGCAGCGCTGGCACGCCCCAGCAGCAACTGTCCGTCTTCACTCAGGCGTTCGGGGGTGAAGGGGGTGAGGGTGTTTTCCAATAACACATCGTGCGGAACCTCGGTCTCAACCCGCAAGTAATTGCACGTGTAACCGGCGTAACGCACCAGACCGGGCGTCTCAGTGCGTTGCGGGCTCTCCCACAGCACCTCATGCCTGTCATCCAGATTCGCCCGCAGGATATCGGACTTCATCTGGGCCGCAAGCTGATGCAACTCTTGGCTGCGGCGCTTTTTGGTGTCTTTATCCACCGGGCCGGGCAGGGACGCCGCCTTAGTCCCCTGGCGCGGTGAATACGAGAAGATGTGCGTGTGCGAGAACCGCATTTCCTCGGCAAACGCGAGGGTTTCCTGCCAATACTGATCCGACTCACCGGGAAAGCCGACAATGATGTCGGTTGATACATTGAAGTTCGGCACCTGATCGCGAATCTGCGTCAAGAGCGCGCGATAGTCAGTCGTCTTGCAGCGACGTGCCATGCGACGCAGAATCGCATCACTGCCACTTTGCAAGGGCAGGTGCATGTGTGGCATCAGGCGCGGGTTCTCAAACAAGTCAAAGAAACCGTCGGGCAAATCCCAGGGTTCGACCGAAGCGAAGCGGATGCGCGCCATGTCTGTGTCGGTGAGCAGTGTCTTGACCAAGGTGTACAGATCCTGATTCTGATCACTGCCGAATCCACCCACATGCACGCCGGTCAAGACAATTTCACGAATCCCCGATCGTGAGTGACGATTCACCTCGTACACAATGTCCTCAATCGAGCGGCTGCGCTCCTCGCCGCGCGCCTGCGTGACCACGCAAAAGGTGCAGCGGTAGCGGCAACCGTCCTGAATTTTCACAAACGCACGCTGACGGTTACGCGCGAACAAAGCTGTTTTATCAGGCTCGGCCGCGATCAGGGGCATCGTGGGCAAGCCCAGCACATCTTGACTGATGCGGGCCAGGCGGTCTTTGTCACGATTGGACACGACCATATCCACACCCAGCATGTCTTTTGCCGAGGTGTCGTCCAGCGACACATAACAGCCACTGACCACCAGCCTGGCTTGGGGGTTTTGTCGATGCAGGCGGTTAATCAACTGGCGTGATTTGCGCGCGGCTTCAGAGGTGACCGCGCAGGTATTGAACACCATCAAATCCGCCTCGTCAGCCTCATTGACGATGCGGTGGCCCTGACGGCGAAAATCCGTGGCCCAGTTTTCCAGTTCGGCCTCATTCAAACGACAGCCGATTGCGCTCAGATGTATATCCACGTTGTTGCAAGTCCGTGATGGTTATTGGCCACGCATTTTACGGAGTTATTCAGCAAAATACAGGGCCGTCAAAGGCATAAACTGCGCAAAGGTTTCATGTTTTGCTGCAACAAGCGATAATGCCGGGTACATGAATACCCATACCCCTCCGCAAACTGTATCCCTGGCCGTCACCGGCGCATCCGGCATTCAATACGCCTTGCGTTTACTCGAATGCTTGGTGGCATCCGATTGCCAAGTGTATTTGATGTTTTCCAAGCCGGCGCAGGTCGTGATGAGTATGGAAACCGACGTGCGCGTGTCCTCACGCCCGGCCGATGCCGAACGGCAATTCACCGAGATGTACAACGCTCAACCCGGTCAGATTCGCGCCTTCGGCCGCGACCAATGGACGGCCCCTGTCGCCAGTGGCTCGGGCGTCGCCGATGCCATGGTGGTTTGCCCATGCACCACGGGGACCTTATCGGCGATCGCCTGCGGCAACAGTAACAGCCTGATTGAACGCGCCGCCGATGTCTGTCTGAAAGAAGGGCGCAAACTGATTCTGTTGCCACGCGAAACGCCGTTCTCCGTCATCCACCTGGAGAACATGCTGAAACTCGCGCGCTTGGGCGCGGTCATACTGCCGCCTAACCCCGGGTTTTACCAAAAGCCCCAAACACTGGACGATATGATCGATTTTATTGTGGCGCGTGTGCTGGACCAACTCGGCATCGCGCACGACCTCATGCCTCGCTGGGGAATAGACCCACCACGGCGCAACACTTGAACATTAGAAATAACTTATATAGTGTGGCGAACAACACAGGTATTGCCACACGCCTCATTGTTTCTTTCGACCACGGATAGACAACAGCTATTCGCACGACTCCGGAGATAAAAATCCCATGGCGGTAATGGAACTCACCAAAGAGAATTTTGAAGTCACGATCAATGACAATGCCATTGTTTTGGTCGACTTCTGGGCACCCTGGTGCGGGCCCTGCAAATCCTTCGCCCCGACATTTGAGAAAGTAGCAGAAGCCAACCCCGATATTCTCTTCACTAAAATCAATACCGAAGAACAACAAGAACTCGCGGCGAGCTTCAATATCCGCTCCATTCCAACGCTGGCGGTTTTTCGCGAGCAGGTGATTTTGTTCATGCAGCCCGGCGCCTTACCGGAGTCCAGCCTGGTGGAATTGGTCGAAGGCGCGCGCAATGTGGATATGGACGCCGTGCGCGAGGAAATCGCCAAAGCCGCCGCCGAGCAGGAAAAGCAAGAGGGCTAGCGCCTGACAGTGCTCGTTATCGCTTGCGCGGCGGTACCACGGGCTTGGTCAGCACACGTGAGTTACGCTTGAAGTTATAACTGTCCTGGCGTTCGGCGGGCAAGTCGTCGAGCGCCGCTTCGGTAAATCCTTGCTCCATAAACCAGTGACGCGTGCGGGTGGTAAACACAAACAGTGTTTTTAGCTCTTGTGCGTGCGCTTGCGCTTCCAGGAGTGCCAACAAACTTTCAGCACGGCCGCTGTTGCGATAATCGTCGTGTGTGACCACGCAGGCGACCTCGGCAAAATCCCCCATGGCATAGAGCGCGGCACAGGCGACAATCATGCCGTCACGCTCGATCACGGTGAAGTTATCTATCTCCATTTCAAGCTGTTCGCGAGAACGCCGCACCAACGTGCCATCCCGCTCAAAGGGCTCGATGAGGGCAATGATGCCGCCGACATCATCAATATGCGCACGACGCATACCTTCGTAACTGTCCTGGCTAACCATGCAACCAATGCCGTCGCGGGTGAAGAGCTCTTTCAGCAGAGCGCCATCCATGTGCTGATCCAGCAAGTGCACACGCGTGACGCCTTCTTGGGCGGCACGGCTGGCGTTATGGATGATGTTGTCACTCACACCGCCGAGGCGCCCTTGCGTCAG
>DOIU01000311.1 GCA_003511825.1 Gammaproteobacteria bacterium
AGGGAACATGTCGGCGTGCTTCAATCGGCAGCCTCAGCGTTGGGCCTATGACCCGATTATTCATGGAGGTGTTCACCCTACTGGCACCCCCGTTGAATACCATATGATAACAAGCTATTCACACAGGCGTGGGCTATACTCGCCGGCTGTCAGCGGCATGAATCTTTCATAAAGACACCTTTTTGTTGTTCAATGCATACAGAGGACTACACGATGTCAGGCAAGGGCATTCTCGTTACCGGCGGCGCTGGCTATATTGGCAGTCACGTCGTGAAACAACTGGGCGAACGCGGCGAGAATATCATCGTATTGGACGACCTGTCCACGGGATTTGCAGACGCCGTACTCTATGGCGAGCTGGTGATCGGAAAAACCGGCGATCGAGAGCTGGTCAGCTCACTCATCGACGCGCATGACATTGACACCGTCATGCACTTTGCTGCCCACACCATTGTCCCCGAGTCGGTGGAAAATCCACTCAAGTACTATGGCAATAACACCTGCAGCACGCGGGCTCTGTTAGAGGTGTGCCAGGACAAGGGTGTCAAACATGTCATTTTCTCGTCCACCGCCGCCACCTATGGCGAACCCGAGAGTGGCGTGTGTGGGGAAGCATCGCCGGTCGCACCGATCAACCCCTACGGCATGTCTAAGCTCATGTCGGAATACATGCTGCGCGATCTGAGCAAAGCTACCGATTTACGCCACGTTGTGTTGCGCTACTTTAACGTCGCGGGCTCTGACCCCGATGGCAAGATTGGCCAGAGCACGGCCAAGGCGACGCTGCTCATCAAAGTCGCCGCAGAATGCGCCGTCGGCAAACGCGATCAGGTGTATATCTTCGGCACGGATTACGACACCGAAGACGGCACAGGTGTGCGTGACTACATCCACGTCAGCGATCTCGCCTCCGCACACATTGAAGCGCTGGAATACCTGCGTCGCGGCGGAGACTCCACCCTGCTGAACTGCGGCTACGGCCATGGCTACAGCGTACGTGAAGTACTCGATACGGTGAATCGGGTCAATGGCAAAGACATTAAGATTATTGAAGAGGCGCGTCGCGCCGGCGACCCTCCCTCGCTGATCGCCAAGGTGGAAAAAATCCATCAAACATTGGATTGGACACCGCAGTACGACGATCTTGAGGTGATTGTGCGCACATCGCTGGAGTGGGAGCGCAAACTGGCTGACCGCGAACAGTAAACCTGTTGCATTGGCCGCCGATTCACACAGGGTCGGCGGCGATTGACAACAATCAGGGCTTGACGCCCATCACCTTTTTAACCGTCGCCTCTAAACGCAGAATCTGCGCACGATTGCTAGTCTCGACTTTTTTAATCGTCTCGCCAGGCTGATCGCGGAAAATCAGCGAGTAGCGGGCTTTCATGCTCTTTAGCCAATAAATTCCCAGGAAAAACAGGGCCACCATGCCCGCTATCACCGTGAACGGCCACACCCCCGAACCGAGCTTACCCGAGATACCGTAATACATCGCGGCAACCACCGCGATACCAATAATCAAAACCGCCGCGTATGACAGCAGCATGGGCGGATTTCTGTCTTTGCGTTCTACGGAAGCGAGAAAACGCAACGCGTAGGTGAACTTGCCAAAGGTGATATGGGTGACACTGACACGCACGCGCTTAGCGCCGACAAGTTCGTCAAAATAATACAACTCTGAATCTGATGGTGCCGGCGACTGCGACGTGTCGGGCTGAGGTAATGGGTCGCGCTCACCAAGTTCGGAGCGTTCGTCTTCCCCGATGATATCACCGACGGATTCGTCGTTCACCGCATGTTGGCTGCGCTTGCCCAGATGCTCGCGAAACTCGGCTGCGAACTGTTTGAACGACTTTCCGGGAGAGTCGGCCATGCGCTTACCTACTTGGTACAGGAGTAAACAAACGCGGGTGGGAGATTATTCCACACCATTTTGGTGCGTGAGATACGTGAAAAATGTGAGGGCAGCGAGTTCTTGAAGCGTCGCCCACCCGGGCTGAGGTTACCACCCAAATAGGTGAAGGAAACGAAGGTGCCATTGGGTCGCAGGGATTCTGAAATTACATGCAACAATTGGTTTTGTTCAGCCGCTTCAAACAGCGTCCATGGCAAGCCTGACACAATACAATCACAATGGGATTCACCGTGGTCTTCCAGATACTTTTTCACGTTGGATGCCCAGTCCTGATAGACGATGGCATCCGGGCAACGCTGGCGCGTCTTGTTGACGAACACCGGGTTGATCTCTAAGGCAAAGAACACCGTCTCATTGCCAATATTCTGCAGTATACGCTCGGTAAATACGCCCGTGCCCGAGCCAAACTCGACGACGGTTTTTGCCATGGCAAGGTTTGCCGCGTTGGTGATCGTATTGGCCAGCTCTGACGACGAGGGCGCGATAGCCCCGGTACTGCGGGGTGAAAGAATAAACTCTTTGGTAAATTTCAGCATGCTTGAATCCCTGGTGAAGCCTCAGGACACGCGGTAGACACCGCCTCTGCGGAAATCGCCGGCGCCGTCGAAGTGGCTATCTTTGAGCATCACGGTATGCACTCCACCAAAAAACAGATTGTGTTCATCCCAGGCCTTACCCTCGGGATACTCGCGTAACAGTGTTGCTAACACGTCGCGGTTGAAGCCTTTTTCAATATTCAGCGTATTATTCTCAATGTGCAGACGCGACGCGGCAACGGCGTCTTGCACGGGTAAATCAAATTCAATCACATTCAGTAGCACCTGCAAAATTGCAGAGCGGATACGATTAGAACCCCCAGAGCCCAGCACAAACTCGCGCTGCTGCGCAAAATCGCGCATCACGCTGGGCGACATCATGGATGTCATGCGCTGGTCAGCCTGCCATCGTCCGAATCCGCCCGGGTTTAGGTCTTCTTCGCCCAGCATATTGTTGAGCATAAATCCGCAACCGGGCACGATGGCGCCACAGCCCTCGCCATTGGACAGGGTGAGTGACGCGAGATTACCGGCAGCATCGGCTACGCTGATGTGTGTGGTGCCGCGCATAGCGGCCGATCGCCCGAGAACCGCTTGGCGATACGCCTGCAACTGCACTGCGTCCAGTCGCGCGAAACACGCCGGTAAGGTGTCGCCCCGCAGCTCGCAATCCACTCGGGCTTTGTTGGTCAGGTCCATGGCGGCGACCAGGCGATGCAGGTGATTGCTGCTTCCGAACGCTTCCTCACCCAGCTGGCCGTGCAGGAGCTGCAGCGCAAAACCAATCAACATGCCCCCGGAACTGGGTGGCGGATTGGTGAGAATCTCGTAGTCGCCGACGCGCAGACGATGGGGTTCGCGATGAACCACGGTGTAGTTTTCCAGATCCGCCTTTTGCACATGACCACCGACGCGGCATTGCTGCGCAATCGCATCAGCGATTTCACCCTTGTAAAACAGATCGGCACCTTCGTGGGCCAGCGTTTCCAAAACGTCAGCCTGGCGCTCAAAACGCTGCGTGTCACCGGTGACATAGGCTTCGTCGGGCGCCTTGGCATAGAGCCGCTGGGCCTCTGCCGTCGCTTGATGAATGGGGGAAACGATCTTGGCCAAATAGGCCTGCAGCGGGTTGACCTCAACGCCGGTACGCGCCGCCTGAATAGCAGGCGCGAGTATGTCTCTCATCGGCATTGAGCCGAGTTCGCGATGCACGTCAAACAAGCCTTTGGCAACACCAGGCACAGCAATGGACCCAGCGCCGATGTGGAATTCTTGCTGAGTGGCGCCAAAATCCACAATCACGGGATAGAAGTCGCACTCTGCGTGGGGCACGGGTTGGGCGGGTGTTTGCACGAAGAAGTCGTATACCACCGGCTTGGCCGTCGCGGGGCGTGCGGTGAGGAAACCGCCACCACCCAGTGAGGCGAGCACGGGCTCGGCAATGCAAGCCGCAGCTGTCGATGCGATGACCGCGTCGAATGCGTTGCCACCTGCCTCAAGAATGTCTATTGCCGCCTGGGCAGTGATGTCATGCCCGGCTGCAACTGCGCCGTATTTTCCGCTAAGCACCCATGCCTCCCCAAGGTTGCTCGCTAATGCAACACCACGGCTTCCTTGGCCAAGTTGTGGTCGTCGTCATCTTCAGGGCTGAATTCTTCGTCGTCCATCAGATAGTCATCCGGCTCGGGCGAGCTGTGTCTGGAGGTCATGTACCAGTTTGAATCAACGCCGCGCTCGTAGACGTTGGTCGACAACATCATGCTGATGTATTGCCCGTCAATCTCAATTTCTTCACGGACCTGATGGATCGCGAGACCCTCTGTTTTGGTCACGCGGACATCTAACAGGGAGAACTTGAGAATAGGGGGATCTCGGAACAACTCCATCCAGCTTTCTCGCACCTGCGCAACGCCCTCCATGCGCGGCGCTCCTGGATGAATGCAGACCACATTGTCATTGCGCGCCCAGATTTCCATCATGCGCGGGAGATCAGCCTGCTCAAAAGCGCTGTAAAAGGCAGACTCAGCAGCGCTGGCACTGGCGAATTTGATCATCTCAGGCCTCACCTGTTCATACGACTCAGCCGCCTACTATACAATATCACGCGCCTGGGCGCCCTGGCGGATTGCGTTTTGTAACCGGACTTTACATCCGGGTGACATGAGCTGGCGGCCAAGACAACAAGCACCGCAGCATTAGCGCTGGTCAGCGCCAGGATTAGGGGAGGTAAGCTAGCGCGAGAACTCGGACAAGTCGGGCGGTAAATACTGCGACCAATCCCGCTCCTTTTCGCTGCCAAAGACCAAAAAGTGCGGATTAATCAGGGACTCACGTGTGTTGTAGCGCAGTTCGCGCATGCGAATATCGGTGATTTTGCCGCCGGCTTCCTTGACGATGCATTGCGCCGCACCGGTGTCCCACTCGGAGGTCGGCCCCAGACGCGCGTAAACGTCTGCCGCCCCTTCAGCGACCAGGCAGGATTTGAGGGCACTGCCCATGGCAACTTCATCGTAGTTGCCCAGGCGTTGGAGAAACTGCTGCATATTCGGACCGGTCACCGGTGAACGGCTGCGCGCCACGGTGACTTTGTCCGCCGGGGTTTCCCGCACATGAATCTGGATGGGGGCATCATCGCCGGCCTGTTTCCAGGCACCGAAGCCCGCCGCCGCGTAGTAGGCAACCTTGAGCACGGGCGCATAGACCACGCCGAGGATGGGCGCACCGTCTTGAATCAAACCGATATTGACGCTGAACTCGCCACTGCGCTTAATGAACTCACGCGTGCCATCCAGCGGATCGACCAGCCAATAGGTGTTCCAATCGTAGCGCTCTGAGAAGGGCACGCCGCACGATTCTTCCGAGAGGATGGGGATGTCCAGCCCGAGCACTCGCAGCCCTTCAACAATGATACGATGGGCTTCGAGGTCCGCGGTGGTCAGCGGGGTGTCATCGGCTTTGGTGGTGATTTCATAGTCAGACTCATACACTTCAATGATCCGCTCACCCGCCTTTCGGGCCAGCTCCAAGGCCTGAAAAGTGAGTTGCTCAATCTGTGGTTCGTCGAAGACCATGCTTGCTGTCAGTGTGAATAATGAAACTCGGGCTTGGCAACCTGTGTTTAACCGTAACACCGGCTCTGTTGATTCGCCCCTCTTAGTCTAGTTTTAGTGATTCCGCTGTTCGAATACGAGTTACAGTGTCATCATACTGGAATACAGATGAGCCGGCTGATTCCAGGCACGCCTCACCTTCCCTCACATCATCCGCCGCACATTACCTTTGCGCCGAATTCTGTAACTGCCATCACTCGCAGCCCGGCCCATGCCACGCAGCATATCGGTCAGCTCGCGTGGCGCTCCTGATCGCGGCCGAATGGTGAGGTCTGTCTGGTAGTTGCCGTTCTGCTGCACATCCACCTGACCGTTCACCACCACATCGCCACCCTCAGCAGAGATGCGTGCAGTGTGCTGGTCACCGTCGGGCTCGATATCAATACGCAAGTTCCCCAACCGCGCCGGCGTGGGCTCTAACAAACGGGCATCTTGCCACTCGATACGGGCTTGCATTGAAGAGAATACTTGGTTTTCCAGCACTAACTCATCAACCGACACCGCAAGCTGCCCTGCGATCTTGGCAAAAGGGTCCAACAGCACACTCAGCGCCTGGCCCTCAGCACTGTAGTGAAAATCTGAAACGTGCGTGTCGCCACCCAGGCTCTGTGCCACCACGCCCTCGCCCTGACCACCATAGGCGTTAAAGCTGATATGTGCCCCACCCCGACCGGCGAGCAACTGCATGGGCGCCGGCGACCAACTGACTTGTTCTACGCGAAAGCGCTCTGGCCCGGTGGGCAGCACGTCATTAGGCGCTTCGAGGGTGTCAATGGTGGCATTCCAAACCGGGCCTGACACACCACTGAGGGTCAAGGGGCTGACATCAAACCGTGCCACAATGGGCGCGGCGGGAAACCGCAACACCATAAACAGGAGATAGCAGCACACACCCAGCAAGACATACAGTAGGACTTTCTTCATCAGTTTTTGTCGACTCGAAAACGGGCACCGACTTGGCCGGCATCTTTGCGACTGACATTCAGTGTGGAAATCTGCAGGCCGTACTGCTCTAGCTCGCCAAGCGCGACGATGAGTTTGTCAAACTCCACAGCACTGAAATTCACACGCGCGCCAGTAGCACCGATGGGCTCTACGCGATCGGGAGTCGCCATACCAAGCTTTCGAATCACCTGATCAACCAGTAAATACGGCGCTCTATTACTCGACGTCACCCCGCTACGACCCGCACCGCGCAGTGCCTTAACTTGCGCTTCAGCTGTGAGCATTTGTGCAATGACGGTTCCGTTTCTCGACACTGCGTCGCGGTTTTGAGCCAAGCCGCGCACCAACGGGTTCCACACCAGCGCATAGATCAAACTCAGCGCGATTAAGGTGCCCATTAAGATGACAACCATGCGATCGCGTCGCGACTGGCGCAGATACCATTCTTTTGCGCTCATCCTCGTACCTCCACGCGGATGCGTCCGCGAATGCGCCCCTTGGACTGATTGGCCGAGTCAATCGTCATGCTGAACTGGCCGCCGGTCTCCAGCGACTGCTTGAGCCGGTCCAGGGTACTGATCCGGTCGGTGTCCAGATCCAGATCCAGGCGCCCGGTTTTGTAGCTGATGGCGTTTAAGTTGGTGTTACCCGTGCTACCCAAAGCATCACTGACCTGCTTAATCACCGAGACAAAGCCGTCACCACCACCGGCGCCCAGCTTTTTGAGTTCAGACTGCATTTGCTTGCGTGGGTTCACCACACGACGTATCGACGGGAAGGTCCGGCGCAGGATGTCTTCCATTTGCGCGTTCTGCTCGGCAAGCTCTGACGCGACCGCGCGGTATTCCATGAACTTGCCGGCACCGACCGCGATCACCAAGGCAGCCGCCAGGGCAATGGCCGGACGCCAGGGACGCCAAGCGCGATCAAACTGCTGCTTAAAACTGTAGTCGCCTTGTAAAATATTGATCGCGGGAGAATTGTGCACACCGCGCGCCAGCAGCTTGAGCACATCGTCGCAGGGACGTTGCTCAACATCCAAGGCCACGGTGTCCAGGCTCAGTTCGGCTTCATCGGTGGTAAACAGCACCATGCCGGCGGGCGGGTCGTCAGCGGCTTCTTCCAGACTCTGGCCGAGCAAGACTTCGGCGCTCGATCGATCAATGGCGTAGCCACTAAAGTCATCAATGCGCACCAACACACGATCGCCGTCGGACAATGCGT
>DOIU01000040.1:0-9493 GCA_003511825.1 Gammaproteobacteria bacterium
ACCTGGCCTTACGCGTTTTACGAGATTGCAAATCACATTCTGCATCGGTGAAACTCAATTGATAACTCATCGATTTCCCCATGTGTACTTGTCTTGGTCTATAACTATAGCATTGCCGGTCAGAT
This sequence comes from Gammaproteobacteria bacterium, assembly GCA_003511825.1. GTDB lineage: Bacteria > Pseudomonadota > Gammaproteobacteria > Granulosicoccales > Granulosicoccaceae > UBA7957. The sequence goes on from DOIU01000040.1 coordinate 126, forward strand.
CAGAGTTTCCCTAGAATACATAAGCAAAGCCATAATAACTGCGGAAACGACGACCAAGGTTATTGAAATACTATCTAGAGAGGATATTTCTGAAACCAGAACTCAGGCCATAGATGCGTATTTAGACCACGTAGAAAATTGGACAGGACTGGAGCAGTGAGAGTAGCAATACCTGTATTTAAAGCCTCAAAATGCACAGAATAAATCAGTAAATTGATCGCCACTTTACCAAAAATACCAGTAAAATGATCGCTCCCGACTTCTGCCAACCACCCTTGTGTAAGGGAAGTTATGACCTCGTCCACGTTATTAAGACGCATGCGGTTAGAAAATACGGCCTTAAAATGCTCAGCAACGAACTCCTCATGGGCCATCCACATGTTGAGGCGATTGCGAGCGGACTCCCCTCCTGGGCTCAGAGATAGATCTGGCGCCGGATAGATGTTGGCAATTTGACCCAAGCCGTATAAGTTCTTGCAATTCGGATGCAGTCCGTAGATGTAACGGGTTCCCTGTGAGATCCCGAACCTGCGACAGATCTCTTCAAAGCGTGACTCTGTTTCCGATCGACGTAGCGCAGAGACAATCTGTTCTTCAGCGTGCTTTTGTCTTCCTCACAGGCCATGCCCTCTACTCAAGGGTATCTCAAATGACCGGAATTTCTACTTTTGGGTAGAAGTCATGCTTGCTGGGCTTTACCGGCGATACCGCCGGCGCCTTGCTGGAGCTGACGGAATGCGCGGCCTTGGTTGTGGTGGCACTGGCGCTCGGCTGATCACGCATCCTCGCGCGTGTTACACATTGCAATGTACAGCACCACCCCTGACTCCTTATACTGCACCTATACTTGACTGCATCGCCCGGCGGCCCTGGACAATACATCTATGGCGGTGTTGCCGAGTGTCTTGTGATGAAGGTGCGCGCACGACGAGGACTCTGTATTCACCGTGAATGACAAAAGCGAGCTGCTGCAGCAGCTAACCATTGACCGCAGCGAAACATCCACCACGCGCAGTATTAAGGTCTGGCACTTACTCCTGTTTGGCGCCTTGTGTGCAGGTTTGGCCTATGTGGCCGGCAGCCGTCCGCAAGTCCCTGCCGCCGGCACCGAGCCGGTCGCGACGCGTGAGGAGATTGCGCCTGCTGCCCGTGCTGAGCCCGCCCCCAACCCAACACCTGCGCCGACCGTCGTCCCCGAGGACAACACCATCCTCAGCTCGTCGGGGTATATCACGGCGCGACGTATGGCGACGGTGTCAGCGGAAATCATTGGCCTGATCGCCAGCGTGACGGTGGAAGAAGGCATGACGGTCACCCAAGGGCAAATCCTGGCCGAACTCGACAGCTCGTTGGCGCAAGTGGACTTGGATCTGGCGCGCGCGCGGGTGTCTGTGTTGGAGGCGACGCGCGACGGCATCGCCGCTAACCTGGAAGAAGCGCGACGCACCTACCGTCGCGTTAGCACCAACGAGTTTTCCAGCGACGCCGACAAAACCGGTGCCCTGTCTACCCGACAAAACCTGAGCGCCAGCCTGAAGGCCGCGCGCGCCAATATCCGGGTCGCGACGCTGGAGGTGCAGCGCCAGCAAGAACGCCTGGCGGACCACACCATTCGCGCGCCTTTTGGCGGGGTGGTGACGGTCAAGAACGCCCAGCCGGGGGAGATTGTCGCGCCGACATCCGCCGGCGGCGGCTTCACCCGCACGGGGATCTGTACCATTGTGGATATGCAATCCCTGGAAATCGAGGTGGATGTGAACGAGGCCTTTATCGGCCGCGTGTTTGCCGGACAAGCGGTGGAAGCGCGCCTGGATGCCTACCCGGATTGGGTGATCCCGGCGTCGGTGATTGCGATCATCCCGACGGCCGATCGCGCCAAAGCGACGGTGCAGGTACGCATCGGCATCGAGGCCGAAGACCCTCGCATCTTGCCCGATATGGGCGTAAAAGTGCAATTCTTAAAGTCTTAACTGAGAGCTGAGTGATGAGCGACGAGATTTTGTTTGATCTGAAAAATTTGGCCAAGCGCTTTGTCAAAGGCAAGGAGAGCATCAGCATCTTTGAATACCTGAGCATGACGCTGAAAAAAGGCGATTTCGTGGCGATAATGGGGCCATCGGGCTCTGGGAAAACCACGCTGCTGAACATGCTGGGGGGCGTGGATCAACCCACCGGCGGCGAGATTTGGTTTGATGGCAGCCGCATTGATAATCTGCGCGAAGGGGCGCTGGCCCAATGGCGCGCCAATAATATTGGCTTTATCTTTCAGTTCTACAATTTGATGCCCATGCTCAACGCACACCGCAATGTGGAACTGCCGCTGCTGCTGACCAATCTGAGCCGCAAACAACGCGACCAACAGGTGCAAACCGCGCTGAAACTCGTCGGCCTGGAAGACCGCGCCAAACACATGCCGAGCGAAATGTCGGGCGGGCAACAACAGCGGGTCGCGATTGCACGCGCCATGGTCTCCGACCCCAAGCTGCTGTTGTGCGACGAGCCGACCGGCGACCTTGACCGGCAAACGGCCGACGAAATTCTCGAGATGCTGCAATTGCTGAATCGGGACTTTGGCAAAACCATTATGATGGTCACCCATGACCCGGCCGCCGCAAAATACGCGACGCGCACCCTGCATCTGGACAAAGGCCAATTCGCGGAAAAAGAGCTGGCGGCATGAAAGACTTGTACTTGGTCTACAAAAACCTGACGCGCAAGAAGCTGCGGTTGTTTTTGACCAGTTTCGCGATCTTTATTGCCTTTTTGATCTTTGGCGCGGTGACGGCCTTGCAAGGCGCACTGAATGCCGGCGTGGAGATGTCTGCCGACAATCGCCTGGTGGTGATGAACAAAATCAATTTCACCCAGCCACTGCCCTACGCCTATGTGAATAAAGTCGGCAACGTCGACGGTGTGGATAAGGTGACCCACGCGAACTGGTTTGGCGGCTACTATCAGGAGCCCGCCCAACAAGTGATCACCCTGGCTGTGGACAGCGCGCACTATTTTGATGTGTATTCGGAGCTGGCCGTGGATCCGGCGGCACTGGCGCAATGGCAAGCTAATCAATCCGGTGCGTTGATTGGCGAGCGCCTGGCGAATCTCTATGGCTGGAAGGTCGGCGATCGCATCCCGATTGCCTCCAATATTTTCTCCCATGGCGATGGCGGCCACACCTGGAATCTCACCATTGACGGTATTTTTAGCGGTCGCGAGAGCCAGACCGACACCGGCTACCTGGTGTTCCACTATCAGTATTTCAATGAAACGCACACCTATGGTGGCGACTCGGTTGGTTGGCTGATTCTCACCACCGAGGACCCGAGTCTGAACGATGCTGTCGCCAAAGCGATCGACGCCAACTTCGCCAATTCGGCGGCCGAGACCGAAACCAGCACCGAAAAGGCCTTTAATAAAGCCTTTATCGAGCAAATCGGCAATATCGGCTTGATCATCTCCAGTGTGGTGTTTACTGCCTTCTTTATTATCTTGGTGGTGGTCGGCAATACCATGGTGCTGGCGATCCGCGAGCGCACGGGTGAGATTGCGGTGCTCAAGACCTTGGGGTTTTCGTCGCTGCGCATCTTCACGATGGTGTTGGTCGAGTCGTTCCTGCTGGCTTTCGTCGGTGGCCTGCTCGGGCTGACCGCCGCGTACATCACGGTTGAGGTTCTCTCGGGCGTGTTCGCCAACTTCTTACCCAACCTCGTGCTCGATCAAGACATCGTGATCCAGGCATTGGGGTATATGCTGTTGCTGGGTCTGGTCACGGGGATGATCCCTGCGGTGCGGGCCTTGCGACTCAATATCGTCAGCGGTTTTAGCAGGGATTGATCATGCGCGTACTCTCACAAAGTCTGGCCGTTATTGTTATGAATGTTCGCAGCCTGCCTTCCCGGCTGTGGATGTCCCTGGCCATGGTGATCGCCAGTGCGGTGGTCGTGGCCATTTTGCTCGCCTTTCTCGCGATGGCAAAAGGCTTTGAGGCGACGCTGGAAGGCGCCGGCTCCGAAGACGTCGCCTTCTTTTTGCGAGCAGGCTCGGGCGCGGAACTCAACAGCAACCTGTCGCAAGAGCAAGTGAATATCCTGGCCAACGCGCCGGGTATTGTCGCCGAACAAGGCAAGCCCATCGTCTCAGCCGAGCTGTACGTGATTGTCGATGGGGTGAAGAAATCCAGCCAAACCGAGGCGAATATCCCCTTGCGCGGCCTGAATGCCAACGGCATTGCCCTGCGCAAAGGCTTTGAGCTGGTGGATGGCCGCATGTTTCGGCCGGGCACCGATGAGCTGATTGTCGGCCAGGGCGTGCTGAACGAATTCGATGGCTTTGAGCTTGGGCAGACTGTCCGGTTTGGCCAGAATGCCTGGAAGGTGGTCGGCGTGTTCTCAACGGGAGGCAATGTCTTTGAGAGCGAGCTGTGGGCGGATATTAAAGTGCTGCAGAGCCTCTACAATCGCGGCAGCACCTACCAATCGCTGCGTGCCAAGCTCGCGCCTGATGCAAGCCTGGAGACGATAGAAACCTTTATCGCCAATGACCCGCGCCTCAATCAAGACGTGCAAACCGAGAGCAGCTACTTCGCCGAGCAGGGCAAAAACCTGCAGTACATGGCGATTTTTGGCCGTGTGATCAGCGCGGTGATGGCCTTGGGCGCGCTCGCCGGCGCGCTGAATACCATGTACACCTCGGTCGCGGAGCGCGCGCGCGAAATCGCCACGCTGCGCGCGATTGGCTTTAGCCATGTCTCGGCATTCGTCGGTACCTTGGTCGAAGCGTTGGTGCTCTCCACCATCGGGGGCATTCTGGGGTGCGTGGCGGCCTTTGTGTTGTTTGATGGCTTAAACGTCTCGACCCTGGGCAGCAGCTTCACCCAGGTGGTGTTTCGCTTTCAGCTGACGCCAGACTTGTTTTTACAAGGCGTGATCATGGCACTGATCATCGGCTTTATCAGTGGCTTCTTCCCGGCTTGGCGGGCTGCCAGAGTGCCAGTGGTGACGGCGTTTCAATCAGGCCGATAACAGAATCTGTCGCAGTGCGAGCCGGCACGCCCTTCAGCGGACCGCTGACTCGGGGACGATCAGCGTCTGGTTGACGGGATCAAATGCCAAGCCGCCACGCTCAGCCTGCGCGGCCAGCGCATCCAGCCAGGCCGCCAAGGACGGCGCCACGAGCGCGACGGTATTGTCTTCAAGATAGACATCCAGCACCTCTCCACGCGCGTCCACCACGATATAGGCATGCCCATCGCTGTAGGCGAGCGGCACCCACTCCGCCTGCCATACCTGAGGTATTTCGCGCCGACACTGCTGCCAGATCTTCACCGCTTCGTTCAGCGGTAGCCAGTGTCCGTCAGGAAAACACGCGATACCCTCGGGCGACGGCCCATTGTGCTGCAGGTACAGCGCGGCCAGCTCAGGTGGCAGCGCTTGCATAAAGCCTGCGCGGGCATGCGCCAGCGCGACGTCGCTGGCAGCCGGGTTGAGGTCCGGCAAACACGGTGCGGCATGCACGGCGAGCCAGCGGCAATAGCGTTGCCATGCGGTTTCAATATGCGGGGCGACCACATCCGTGGTCGTCGCGACAGACAAGGGGTCCGTATCAATGGCGTAGATATCCGCCGCCAAAGGCTGGTTCACCGTGCCGAGATACCGGATGCTGCCCGGCGTCTGCGCGTGGAATTCCCGTTGCAAATCACGGGTGAGATGCGCATCGGGCGGCAACCTTTCCAGCCAGAGACGCGATGTGGCCGAGAGGCTGTTGTAGGCGCCGACGTCAGCGATCAACTCCGTCAAGGCAAAGGCTTTGAGCTGTCGGTGCACCGCGAAAATGCCTGCCGACGCGGTGTCGGCGTGGCGCGTGCGCCACGTCTTCACGGCTTGGCGACTGAGTCGCGGACCCAAGCTTGCCCGCAGATATGCCCGCACCTGGCGACGAGCGCTGGGCGTGTCAACCAGCGCCCGCCTCGCCCGACCGCGAGAAACGCCTGCTCCCATTCCGCAGGGCTGACATCAGCCGCCAGACGCAATAAGGCACGGTCTTGGCCGGCGATGCTCAGCAAGTAACGATCGGTTTGCTGCGAGGACACGATCACATAGGCCACGAAGCCAAAGACGATCGATGCCAGCGCCGCAAACCCGATCAAGAGCCCACTCAGGATCACTGCGACGCGCTGAGAAAGGTGGCGATCACGTCCGCGAGTGCCTGGGGCTGGCTGAACATGGGCACATGTCCGGTCTCCAGCATCGCGGTGTCGCGCAAGGTCAGCTGTTTCGCGATGGCGCGTTGCGACGTTAGGCTGACAATCTTATCGAACCGTGTATAGACGTAGTATTGGCGGATGTCGGCAAACCGCTGGGTGTTCAGCGAGACCTTGCCCTCACCGATCACCGCCGGCTCATCCACTGCGCCGCGCAGCAAGCCTTGAGTCACCCGCGGTGATGGCTTGTGACTGAAGTGCTGCACCAAGGCCTGCGGGTCTTTGATATGCATCCAACCGCTGGCTTCTTCATACGCAATGGCTTCAAAGTAATGCGTCTCATCAGCTTTGTTCAGCCGCGCAAAGGGTTTCTCTCCGTCGAGCGGCGCCACAGCAGCGACATAAACAATGGCATCCACGGCAAGCTCTGGACACACGCCCAGTGCGTGATTCACCACCGCACCACCCTGACTGTGCGCGACGTAAGCGAGCGGCGGCTCCAGTGTGGCCGCAAACGCGCACAGCGCTTTAGCCGACGCCTGCAGGGTGATGGTTTTCGGGTCCACCGCGCGCGTGCGCCCCGGTAAATCCACCGACAGCGTCCGGAAACCCTGGCTGACCAGTGGCGTGACAGCGGCCTCCCAGGAGCGCCGTGGACCATCACCACAGACGCGGGTGCGTTTTCAGACGCCATGGCGGGTTTCGCCAAGGCGAGGCCCGCGACAAGTGCGCCGCACAAGGCCGTTAACATCGTGTTCATCAGAATCCTTCGTATTGCGTCAGTTGTGACTTAATGCGTATCGAGAAACAGGCACTCAGAGTGCCGCCTGGGTGAAGTAGCGAATGTCCGGCGGACCTTCCAAGAAAGCCGCCAGGCTGCCCAGGATGCCGTTATCGGTGATGAAGTCGATGTAGCTTTGGTGTGCCTCTACCGACAGCCAATCTTCGTCCAATAGCATCTCGCGGTCGTCGCGATCGAAGTACACGGATACCCGCTGACAACCGGGGAAGCTGCGCACATTGGGCAGGTTTTCTGCCAAAAACGGCACCAGAGCTTCGTAGCGCTCGGGCTTGATGCGGCAATTCAGGGTCACTCTCACACTCATGGTTAATACCTCCAATAAAAGTGAGGCCAATGGTAGAGAGGGCGAGGAAGGCAAACTACCCGCAATCCGTCAGGAATGCGGTTTACTGGTCACGGGGTGTTGTTTGATTTGTTTTGGCGTCATGCCATAGCAGGTCTTAAAGGCTTTGATGAAGTGCGAGACGTTTTCATAGCCGACCAAATTCGCCACTTCGGTGACCGAATAGTGCTCACTCTGCAACAGGGTTTTGGAGTGCGACATGCGCTGTTGCTGCAGCCATTTCTTCGGCGGCATATCAAAGAGTGTTTTGAAGTCGCGATTAAAGCTAGACAGGCTGCGGCCAGACAGACGTGCCAGATCTGATACTGCAAGCCGGAAGGCCTCGGGCTCAGCCAGCAAACGCGCGAGATTGCGTTTGGGGGGTAAGGTTTCGCGGCGCATGGCAAACAAGCTGGCCACGGCTCGCTCATCTTGGGCGACGAGCAAGTGCATCAGTTCACGCAATTTCACCGCAAACAGTTCGGGCGTGTTCACACCGAGTGCATGGTTGACTCGCAGCGTTTCAAAGTAAGCGGCGAGCGCACCGGCATCGACAAACCGATAGTAGTCGGGCGCATCAACGTCGGCAGTCTGGGGCAGCGCATGGCTGCGGCTGAAGGCTTCAATGACACTTTCACCAAAGAACAGCATATACGCTTTGAGCGCAGAGGTTCGACGTACGTAGTCCGAGTAGAGATTCACCCCTTGCCGCAAGAACACCACCGAGCCCGTGCCGAGATCCAAGGCTTCGTTGCTGCTGGTGGTGATGACCTCCCGCCCCGCTTTAATGTAGATCAGGCACGGCGTATTGGTGTAGAACTCAACATTGGTCAAGTCCTGCTCCAAGTCTTTGTAGTACACCGCGGAGCCGCCGGTTTCGGCCAGGCGCACGGCGCCGGCAATGTCCTCCAAGCCCTGAGGGACCACCAAAATGTGCTTGCTGAGGGGATGAAACTCGAGACTCATTCAACTGACCTACAACGATATCGCGCTTGCAGTATAACGAAAATGCACACCGACCAGTTGCCAATCCCTCCACGGGGGACGCGGGTGCTGGCCTGAGCCGAGGAATTCTCTGTCCAACAAAATTGCTGCTTTGCACACTTAGCGTGCACGGCTTTTTGGGGACGTCTCAAAAAGGTGCAATTACGCGTTACCCAAGTATGCTTACCGCTATTTATTTCCCTTAAATATCAATGAATTAAAAATATTTAATAGACATTTTCGGCTTGGCACAGCGGTTGCGCAGTGACTTCTATATCGACCGTTTAACACTGTATCCAAACTGGAGAAGCACATCATGAGACACTCAGTGACCCCAACCGTTCTCGCCATCGCGATCGCAGGCACGTTGGCCAGCACCGGCCAGGCCACAGCAGCCGTTGAAGGCAACATCGGCGTCACCAGCAACTACATCTGGCGCGGCACTACCCAAGCCAACGACGACGCAGCGGTTTCAGGTGGCCTGGACTACAGCCACGATACCGGCATCTACGTGGGAACCTGGGCGTCCAGCATCGGCGGCGGCAACTACGAGCTTGACCTCTACGCGGGCTTTTCCGCAGAGTCAGGCCCGCTCGGCTATGACGTGGGTGTGATCACATACTTGTACCCCGTTGGCGAAGTTGAATCGGATTTTACTGAACTCTATGCCAACGTGAGCTATGACATGTTCAGCGCAGGCATCGCCTACGAGATCTCTGCAGAAGACGATGATGACGGCGACCTCTACTACTCAGCTGGCCTGGATTTTGATATCGATGAAGCCATGGGCGTGAGTGTCTATGTCGGCTCGTATAACTTTGATAACGATGCTAACGAAGACTACATCCACTACGGTGCAGCACTGGCCAAAGGCGACTTTACCTTTGCTATTGATGCGACGGATCTGGATGAGCCCGCTGACGATCCACGCGTCAGCGTCTCTTGGGGCACCACGTTCTAAGCACCACACGCAAGTGAGACCTGGCTGGCCCCGGCAAATGCGCCTGGGCCAGCGTTCTCATCAGGCATCTGCGGCAGGTGCCGAATCCACCCAGAATGGC
>DOIU01000040.1:9799-11913 GCA_003511825.1 Gammaproteobacteria bacterium
GCAGGCATCTGCGGCAGGTGCCTAATCCACCCAGAATGGCGTACACTAGGGGCAAATACCGTCTCGGAAGACCCGCCCCTCGCCATGCTCCAGCCGTTTCGCTTTCAGTTCATCGCAATGACCGTCCCCTGTGAGTTGCTCATCATTGATGACAATCGCCAGCGGGCCGAACAACTCGCCCAGCAAGCGCATGCACGCACGCGACAACTTGAGAAGAAATACAATTTCCATCAACCGGACTCCTGGCTCTCACGCGTGCTCAATCGGCGCTCGGGCAGCAGGGTCAAGCTTGATGCAGAAACACGCCAGCTACTCGGCCAGGTCTATCAACTGAGCGAAAAAACCGCCGGGGTGTTCGATATCACCGTCGGGACACTTAACCACGCCGCACGACGCAAGCCCGAGGCCTCGCTCGATGCACTCAAGCAAACCCTGGCACCGACCATGGGGCTGAACGCCTGGCATCTGGAGGGGCGGTATCTGCATTGCGAGCACCCCGAAACCTGCTTTGACCTTGGCGGTGTGGTCAAAGAATTTGCCGTGGATGAGGCCGCGCAGATTGTGCAAAAAGCCCGTGGCGGCAGCTTGGTATCCTTCGGTGGCGATATGCGGATGGCCGGGCATAAAGCAGACGGCAGCCCGTTTACGATTGGCGTGCGCGACCCGCACAACACGCAGGCGAACCTGGCCACGCTCGCGATCGAGAACGCCAGCGTGGCAACGTCGGGGAGCTACGAGCGGCAACAGACGTTTGGCGGCGAGGCCCACGACCATATCCTCGCACGCGACGACGCGGCATCGAGCCGCGCCCTGTCCACCACGGTGATCGCAGACAGCGCCCTCGAAGCCGGGATTTACGCCACCTCACTGATGCTGCAGCCGACGTTGAACGTCCCCTCCGGCCTGAAACACTTGATTGTGACCAAAGACCGGAAAATCTACAGCAACATCAACGCGGACTAGTGCACGAACCGTCGGGATGATCGGCGCCGCTTCGCTCGTGTGCGTGCAAAGCGGCGTTGCTTGTGCGTGTCAGTGTGGTGGGTATCAGTTAAACCCAGCAGGTGCGGTAAAACCGCTCAGTGTCTGCGCAGACAGCGCCCAGAGCGTGCCGTGTTCATCAAAGGCAATGCCAGAAGGTGACTTCTCAAGCTTTACCGTCGCACGGCTGCCTGTCGCCAGGCTGATCAGTTCGATGGTTTTGTCAAAGCCCGCGACCGCAAGCCGGTCACCGTCGGCATTCAGCGCCATATTCACGGACAGCTCGGGCAGCTCAACCTCAACAACCGCAGGGTCAGCACCGTCTTGCGGGAGGATGTAGAGCAGCGTTTGGCCCACCGGCATCAACGCCAACACACCCGAGGCCGTCGCCAAGACCTTGCGCGGCGTGCGATCTGATTCATAGCGCCAGATTTCAGCCAGCGACGACGTTTGTAGCGCGGCGACTTGCCCGACAATCGTTGCCCCACCGACGTAGAGTGTGGCGCCGTCATCCGAGAAGGCCAGCGCTCTGACCGTCATGTCCAGCGTGACGCTGGCAAGCGGCGTCGAGAGATCGTCCGTATCGTAGAGACGCAGCGCACGATCGCTGCCGCCAATCGCAACAAGGCGCCCATCGGCACTGACAGCGGTCGCCTGGATCGCGCCATAGGCAATGTATTGGCTCGCATCAGCTTGGCCGAACAGCTGCTCCGGCAAGGCATCGAGACCAAACACATCGGACACGTACAAACCCACGCCCGTGGATGCACTGTCACCGCTGTACTTTTGGGCTTGGCTGTAGAGACGCAACTGCCCGCCCTCATTCACCGGCCATAGCGCCGAGAGTACTTGCTCTGACGCGCCGGTGACGCCGTCAATCGCGTAGCGATCGCCCTCAACCTGGAGGTAGGCTTGGGCATCCAGGGCGACCAATTGCCCGGCAGCGTCGGTCTGAAAGCCGCGCAGGTAGTTGTGGTAGCGGCTGCCAACCAGCAACGCGCTCCCTTGGGCACTGAGGACGGTATCAATCTGATCAGCGTGGGTTCTGGTCCAGGTGTCCGCGCCCACGGCGACCAAATCAAGCACGGCGTTGGGGTCGCGGGTGAAATCCACGGTCTCGCCGTTGTCACCGT
>DOIU01000521.1 GCA_003511825.1 Gammaproteobacteria bacterium
CCAGTTGTCCAGGGAAAGCACGGCGTAATGCCGCAGCCAAGCAGTGTCTGCATCCACGACCTGCGTGACTGGCTTGTCAATCGTCGCAAAAACCTCCGCAATTGTCTCGGCTGCGCGTTGGCGGAGCGCGATGGCGGCCTCAAAACCGCTGCGCGCTTCCACGCAACGCAGTGCCACCCAGCCCGCAGTGCCCTCCAGCAGCCAGCGCGCGCCCGCTTCATCGCGCAGGTCGCTGCGCGCACTGATGGCGCTGCGGGCAATCGCAGTCGCGATGTTGTATTGCCGCTGCCAGGCACCACCGCCGGTGCCGTCGCTCTGCCAGGCGAGATCCTCAGGCGCCCATAGAACACCGTCATACAAGGCGATATCACCGACTTTTCGGGGCGCCTGAATCACGGATGTGATCAGCGGTGCCGCTCCGAACTCCGCCGCAACACACTGTCGCAGCGCGACTAAGTCTGCGGCAAATGTGTCCAGCAAAGGCCGACGGGCATCGCCAATCAGGAATCGCGCGGGCAGCTGTTGCATTTCAATGAGCTTTTCAGGCAACCATGCGGAGGCAAAAGCCAACACACCTTCAACCCGGCCGGCATCCGTTTCGATGAAATCCCCCGCACCGTCGTCAATGGCAACTGACCACGTCCAAGAACCCAGAGGCGCGACCCCCTCGAGCGATCGAAGCGCGCCGGATGTCGGTAGGGGTGGAAGCTCAGCAGGTAATCCCAGCCGTTCTCGATCTCCGATGGAGCGTACGAGACGATCTGGGTCGTGGCCGAGCGTCGGCAGTAGTTCTTGAGCGCGCAGCCACACCCCCGACGCGTACAGCCAAGGCGCGGCTTTGTGGGTACGCCATCCCTGGGCCTCGACGGCTAACGCCAGTGTCAGTGTGCAGGGTGCCTCGCAGCCCGCCTCTACCACGAAGTGATCGCCGTCGATCTGCATATCCGCAGGTCGGTCATCACGCTGCGCACCCATCAATGCGATCCCGTGGGGTAGCGTCCCGTGGAGCCTGCTCGCTTGCAGGCCGTCTATGCGCCAGTGAACTTCACCAATGCCCAGCGACGGCTTCAGCCGGATGGCGACATCGCCACCTCGCACAGAGAAAGGCGATGCCTGCGCCCACCAATCCCGCTCCCAGTCGCCATCGCGCTGGAACGCGTCGGCAGTAGACGCATAACCGCCCTTGTCGACAAACTCGTCGCTGAGCACACCCGCGAGCACCACAAGTAGAACCGATGCTGCAGCCGCCGTGAGCCCAGCACTACCGAGCACGCGCTGGCGGGCGGCATGAAGACGGTCGCGCAGCGTCAGCGCTGTTCCGCGGCGCCAGGCGATCCAGCTCGTGGCGAACACGAGCAGAACGATGGTCAGCTTCCAGCCGACTAGCGTCGCGACCATAGGCATCCAGGGCGCCCAGCCCGGAAGCTCAGAAGGATAAGCCAGCACCGGGAAACCGACCATTGCCGGCGGATATTGCACGATGCCCAACTCGTGGTTCATGAACATCACAAAGGCCGCAATGATCGATACGACGTGGGCGGTTCCCGCGCGCCGGAAGAACGCGTGCGCAAGCACCGTCACCGCACACAGTTCCGCAAATGCCGGGAACAAGGTCAGCAGCACGTGGATGAAGGGGAAAATCACATCCAGCGAACGCGGCGCACCGAGCCCGGTGACCACAAGCGACGCGACAGCAGGCACGAGACACAGCAACACCGTTAGCCCGAGCCCCGCACCAAAGCGCGCCAGCAGCCGGACACCGAGGGGTACCGGCGATGCGTCCAGCCACTCGGTGAAGCCGTCGTGATCATCGCGGCGCATGAGTGTGCCGACAAGACCAACGACCACAAACGCGATAACAACGATGAAGAACTGGGCCAAGAAGCTCAGCACCGCCTCGGGTGTCGGGACCAGCGGACCGTCGATATGGCCAACAAAGTTCACCCAGGTGCTCGCCACACCCATGACCGTGAGCAGCAACAGAGCAAGGCGCAAACCAAAGCCCTGCAGGGAGATCTTCAGGTGCCAGACACATTCGGCAACAAGCACCTGCCACCAGTGCGTATCGGCAATCGCCCCGACAGGCTCCGTGGGGCGCGCCATCGTCGCTGCCACTTTGGGTGCTTGCGAACGCGGCGCGCGCTCCAGGGCCAGGTGTTCTCGCCGCAGGCGCACCAGCAACACAACCCCGAGTGCTATACCCAAGAATAACCAGAGCCCCCGATTGAGCAACATCGCATTGGTGAAGTCGATCATGGCGGTGTTTTTCTCCGCCGGCGTCCACAGGTTGGACTGACGGTCAACTTCCGTGAAACCCGAAGGGTCGATGACCGAGGCGAGGAACGGCGCCACGTCACCCTCGTACAGCACGACCAACGAGACCATCCAAATAAGACTCAGCAGCGCGGCGACGGCGAAGGCCCCCGCATTGGATCGCATCCAGGATGCAGCGGCGAGGAACAGCACGCCCGTGGCGAAGGCATTAGGCAGGGTGAACAAGACCAGAGACCAGGCCGTGGCTGCCCAGGGCACCGGGCCAATGGCCGACGCCGGCAGCGCACCAAGAGGCACCAGTAACGGAGCCATCAGCATGCCGACGCAAATCGAGGCACCCATAAACACCGCCACCACGAGGGCTCCGGTGAAGCGTGCGGCAATCAACCAAGGCAGTGAGATGGGGCTCGCCAACACCACCTCATGCAGCTGCGCCGAGCGATCGCGGACCACGATCTGAGCAAAAAGCCACGCCCAGGCGAAGAACAGCCACAGGCATTGGCCCGACGCCATCAGGTACATGACATGCGGGCTGTTCCGGTAGATGTCGGCAGCGCCCATGCTGCGCATGTAATCGGCGTTGAGCAGGAAAGTCAGCACCCAAGCCGACAAGGCGAAGAATACCAGCGGCGTGATTAAGGTCATGAAGCCTTGACGGGCCTCGTAACCTGCCTCGCGGAAAAAGAAACCGACGCGAGCATGCACCATCAGACGGCCTCGCACTGCGCCGTTAGCAGGGCGTGGTGGTAAACGTCCTCCAGTCGTGGATGGCGTGCTGTATAACCCGCTTCTGCTTCACCGGCGACAACCACTCGCGTGCCATAGGGCGTTGCCGTGGCGTGCAGCGAGCGCTCTGGTACCGGTTCGTGCCGCGATATCTCTCGCTCCCAAATCTGGCCTTCAAGTTCGTCCTTTAGACGTTCGGGCGTGCCGGCGGCGACGATACGCCCCCCAGCCATGATCGACAGGCGGGTGCACAGGTTCTCGACGTCTTCAACGATGTGGGTGGACAGCAGCACCACCGCATCGCTGCCGATGTCGGCGAGGATGCGGTGGAAGCGACTACGCTCAGCCGGATCCAAACCGGCCGTGGGTTCGTCGACAATCAGCAGGCGCGGCTGGCCGATCAGCGCGATGGCGATACCGAAGCGATGCAGCATACCCCCGGAGTAGGTCGCCACGGCGCGGTGTGCATCGCCATCGAGGTTGACCCGCTCCAACAGGTACGCGACCTCCTGTTTGCGCTCGCTTGCGTTGGTACGCCCCTTCAGCCAGGCAAAGCGATCCAGCAAATCGCGGCCGGCAACGCCTGGGTAGGCGCCGATCTGTTGTGGCAAGTAACCGAGCTGGGCACGCAGGCTGTCTGGGTCAGCCAAGGCATCGATGCCATCGAGCGTGACTGATCCGGTATCGGGCAGCTGGAGGGTCGCCAGCGTGCGCATGAGCGTACTCTTGCCGGCACCGTTCGGTCCGAGCAAACCGTAAAGTCCCGATGTGACTTCAAGATCGACGCCATCGAGAGCGGTCACGCCCCCTGCGTACGTCTTCCTGAGCCCTTGCACGACAAGACCGCGTTCACTCACGTTTCGTTCACTCACTCAGTACATCTCCGCAGTGGGTTTGTTTGAGAGGGGTTTCCTGATCCGTATCACCAGCATGGACCTCGTTCATCACCAATCGAGCTGGACGCCGACGCCGAGCGTGCGCGTTGCCCCAACGCTGCCATAGGCGCCCGAGCCCGGCACGCCAAAAGCGCTGCCGTCTTGCAGAAAGAGCTCGTATTCGTCATCGAGCAGATTGGTGCCCCAGACATAGGCTTGCCAGCCATCACGCTGGTAACCGAGGCGACCACTCAGGAGGTTGCGCTCGCGGGTCCTGGTGACCTCCGGCGCCTCAATCCGAGAGTAGCTATCGTCGGTATAGCTGAAGGTCGCGGCTGCGAAGAGGCCGCGTTCGCTCGCATAGCGCCCCCCGAGCGTCGCTGTCAGATCCGGAGACTGTGGGAGAGACCTACCGGCGAGATCGACACCATTGACGACGAACGTCTTGAACTCGCTGTCGACGATGCCCACGCTGGTGAACAGGCTGACACGCTCAGTCGCTCGCCACTCAAGCTCGAGTTCCGCACCGGTCACTTCCGATTTGCCGGCGTTGACCACTGCATTGTCGAAACCTGGCACCCCACCGGGCAAGGTCGTGGTGACCTGCTGATCGGACCAGTCGAAATAGAACAGGTTGCCATTCACCACCAGCCGGCCGTCGAGCGACTGGTAGCGCAGGAAGAGTTCGTAGTTGTCGATGAACTCTTCATCGTAAGGCGTCGCCTGGGCCTGGAACACGGCAAAGGCGGTGCCGCCGGCCTGAAAGCCCCGGCTGTAGCTCGCACCGATTCGCGTGGCGTCGTTCAGGTCATGCGCGATGGTGAATGACGGGATAAACTGGTCGAAAGATTCGGAAGCCGACAGATCGCTGATAGCGCCGTTGTTGTCTGCGAAGTCGTCGGTGTCGCGCTCTTCATGGTTGAAGCGAGCCCCCACCGTCAACTCCCAATCGTAGACCGGACGCCAGCTCAACTGGCCAAACACCGCTTGCTGCTCGATGTTCTCCTTCTGGTTCGTCACCCGATTGAAGGGTGCGACGCCCCCCATGCCGTCTGGGAACACGCCCGTTCCCGAGAAGCCGCTGGTGTAGTCACCGTCGGAATAGAAGATGCCCGCTAGCGCAGAGATGCGTTCGCCCTCGTAGTTCAGCCGAAATTCTTGGCTGAACAGTTCCTCCTTGATGAAGCTGTTGACGACCAGGAGGTCGAAGGCGGAGAGGTCGCCGTCGAACAGCGATTCGAGGGAGAATTCACTGGCGCCAGTCACTGAAGTTAAGCGCCAGCGGTCGTTCATTTGCCATTGAGTCTCGAGCGAGATCAGATCGAAGTCCGAGGGGAACGCTTCGTCGACGTCGTAGGGCTGCTCGCGATCGAAGAGGTCACCCCCGTCCGCTGACGGTAGGACGAACGCGGATGCAGCGGTGTCCGATTCATTATGCTGGTAGGTCAGATCGACGACGAGATCCTCGTTACCGTGAGGTTGCCAGCGCAGCGCCAGGCGGACTGTTTCTTCATCCTCACGGCGCACGTCGTCACTGCCCGTCGTGGGATTGTCCACGTCCCCGTCCGATTGGCGCGTTTCCAGAGCGAGGCGTGCAGCCAGCGTGTCCTCGGCGAGCACAACATTCTGCATAAGCCCAAATCGCAACGTGTCCAGTTCTCCAGCCTCAGCACGGAGGCTGCCCGCGTAGCCATTGAAGTCGGGACGGTTGTAGTTGATGTACACCGAGCCAATGAGTGCGTTCGGCCCCTGGAGCGAGGACTGCGGACCGCGCAGGACCTCAGCCGAGGCAGCGTCGAACAGCGTTGGCTTGACGTAACTGCTGGAAGACACGCCCAAAGCGACTTGATTGACGAGGATGGACGCCAGCGCGTTGGATCGGTTCAGGCCACCGGCGACGCCATCGGTGTTGACCCCGCGGATGCTGTAGGCACCCGAGATGGAGCTGCCGGTCGAGGCATTGGCGGTGCGGTCGAAGACGTCCTCGACGTCGGAGATGGTCTCGTTGCGGATTCGCTCAGCACCGAGATAGCCGACACTCGCTCCGAACTCTTGGCGTGTCGCGCCGGTCTTGCTGCCGACGACGGTGACGGGGACACTTTCGACGATGTCGGACGCCGTATCAACCGCCGACGTCTCGTCTGCCGACGTTGCTTCTGCCGACACGTCTTCTTCGATCAAAACCGCACCCGATGTTGATTGGCTAGCGCGCAGCCCTGTGCCTTCTAGCACACGCTCCAGTGCTTCATCGGCGCTGGGCACGCCCTCCAGCGCTGGCGCTTGGCGCCCTTCAATCAGGCGCTCATCAGCAATGATGTTCACCCCGAAGGTGTTGGTGATCGCGAACAGGGCATCGCCCAGGGACCCGGCCGACAGGGTCAAGGTTGCAGATACCTCTGAGCCGCTTTCAGGCCCAACAGTCGACTGCGCTATCGCCTGCGGGGTGAGGGCTGCGAGCCCGACGATCACCGCGCCTAAAAATATGTGTTGCCTGATCTGATCTCGCTGCCAACCCCGCGCCATGAACTGCCCTCCTCGAGCAACTGTTGCGAATGCCACTCATTCGCGTTCAATGTATAGATGCGCGAACAGACAAAAGCGCACCCTGTCACTGGAGGATTTTCGATCTTAGAGGGTTTAAGCGTCGTTGGAGAGCGTCAGTTGGCAGCGCGACGCGGACTTATACGAACGACGCCGGCGGTCGAGCGATCCACATCCAAGGGGTAGATCTCGGCCAGGGCCGACAACATGCCGTCAATATCGCGGGCGTTAAACGAGCCGCGCACGCGCAATGCTGCAACGGTGGCGCGATCGCCGTCGATAACCACGCGGGCATCGGTGTAGCGGTTGGCATCCTCGATGAGTTCGGTCAGCGGCGCGCCGTCGTATAACAGCTTGTCATCGCGCCAAGCGCCAATCGCTGTAACGTTTGCGGGCTCTACCGGCTGCAAGCCTTCTTGAGTGGAGGCCAGCACCTGCTTACCCGCCGACAGACGTCGTTCGATTCTCAGGTCTTTAACACCGCTGGTCAGCACCAGCGGATACGCCACGCGCACCTCACCTTCGGCGACTGCCACGCGCACCGAATCGTCGCTCAGGCGGACGTCGAACTGGGTGCCAACCACGGTCGCGTCCATATCACCGGCCCGCACCATAAACGCGCGCGATGCTTCCGATACGACATCAAAAAATACCTCGCCCGCGTCGAGTTGCGCACGGCGTGTATCTGCGCTGAAGTCAATGGCCACTGCACTCGCCGCCCCCAAGGTGAGACGGCTGCCATCCGGCAGAGCAACGTCCCGGACTTCACCGATCGCGGTGGCGTAGCGCGCCGAAAACGGGGTGGACACATCGGTCGGTGGCGTCGACGGATTTGACGTCCACAGGATCACCGTGATCAGCAG
>DOIU01000107.1 GCA_003511825.1 Gammaproteobacteria bacterium
GGCGTGAGCCTACGGAAAGTGCAGCAGAGAGCAGACCGCCACGGCTTCGCGCTGTGGTAAGGGTGAAAGGGTGCGGTAAGAGCGCACCGCGCTGGTGGTAACATTCAGCGGCTAGGTAAACCCCGTCCGGAGCAAGACCAAATAGGGAGGTAATGGTGTGACCCGCACTGCCTCCGGGTAGGTTGCTTGAGGCATGCGGTGACGCATGTCCCAGATGAATGACTGTCCTTGACAGAACCCGGCTTACGACCAACTCCACCTCATTCCTAAGAGGCAGGTGTGTGCCTGTCCAACAGTGTTCGCCACATTGTGACACTTTGTGGCAAACAACCGCTGTTTCCAGTCCAAATGTTCTCCTTTTTTCTTAAAGTAACTTCTCACTAATCGCCTCTAATCATCTGAAAAAATTCTCTTTAGTCGCCTTGTGTGCTTGGAGTATGTTCTCTAAGTTACTGTCTTTGAAGGAAATACTCGGTTTTGAAGCGTCAATTTTCCTTGACCCTCTATAGGTGAATCAATATAGTGTCGCCAGGTGGAGCGAAATGCTAGTGAAGTGGGGGAAAGTGGGGCAATGCGTTGCTGCTAGGCGCCACACATCTGAATTTAGATACCAAAGGGCGGTTAGCCATGCCGTCCAAGTATCGCGAGCGCCTGTCAGTTAATGAGTCTGGAGAGATGGTCCTGACCATCGATCGTGCAAAGTGTCTTTTCCTGTTCCCTTATTCGGAGTGGGAGGTCTTTGCCGGTAAGCTGCAGGCATTGCCCACGTTTGACGAACAGGCTCAGGCGCTGCGGACGATGTACATCGATTTTGCCAGTGAGGTGAAATTAGATGCGGGCGGACGAATTCTGATCCCACAGCAAATGCGTGACTACGCCAATCTGGAAAAAAAGGTGGTTCTCTCTGGTCAGATCAACCGGTTCCAGATTTGGAGTGAAGCGGCATGGGGTGATCGTATTGGTAATGTGATGCGGCATGTGGATGATATTGATTTTAAAAATCCAAGCCCAGCCATTGCTTCTCTCAATCTCTAGCAGATAGCAGTCTTTTTCAACGTTTAGGTTTTCTTTTAGCGGCGACGGGTATGTTTTGCCTTTCGTGCGGTGCTGTTCGTCGAGGGTTCCGGGTTGTCATATGGGGCGCACATACCCGTTCTGCTTGAAGAAGCAATTAGCGGGCTTGCAATACAGTCACAAGGTATCTATCTCGACGCAACCTATGGACGGGGTGGGCATTCCGCTGCGATTTTGGATGCCCTGGGAGAGTCAGGACGACTCATCGCGATGGACAAGGACCCAGATGCGCAGCAGCAGGCGCGTGAGCACTTTGCAAACGAATCGCGGTTTGAGCTCGTGGCCGCTGATTTTTCTGCTGCGGAATCTGTAGTTGCCAAGGCTGGCTTGACGGGGCAGCTGTCTGGCGTGCTGATTGATCTTGGCGTGTCTTCGCCGCAGCTAGATAGAGCTGAGCGTGGGTTCAGTTTTAATCAGGATGGGCCACTGGATATGCGTATGGATCCGACCTCAGGACAAAGCGCGAAAGACTGGTTGGCGACGGCTGATTTACGCGAGATGGTGCGAGTGTTTAAAGAATTCGGTGAAGAGCGTTACGCCCCTCGCATAGCGCGTGCGCTGGTCGCGCAACGGGAGCAGCATTCGATAGAGTCAACCTTGCAATTAGCGGAAATTGTTAAGCATGCGCACCCTAAATGGGAAAAGGGAAAACATCCAGCCACACGTGTTTTTCAAGCTATTCGTATACATGTGAATAGCGAGATGGATGCCCTTCGAGGCATTCTCTCCAGTGCCAGCACCTTGTTGGCGAGCAAAGGGCGCTTGGTCGTGATCAGTTTTCATTCGCTCGAAGATCGTATGGTTAAGCAGTTTATGCGCTCAGGGTTCAATCCCATTGAACGTCCGCGTGGCTTGCCTGTTGAATTCACTTCTGATCATCCCTTTAAACCGCTTGGCAAGCCTATATATGCTGGAGAGGCGGAATTGGCGCGCAATGTCAGGGCAAGAAGTGCTGTGCTGAGAGTGGCCGAAAAATGTACTTGAGCAAGACGTTTATTTTCTGGGCAGCTTTACTTTTTGTGCTCAATACGTGTGTTGCTTTTGCGGTTGTATACACAAAGCATAATGCAAGGGCTGCGCATATCGAGTTGAGCGAGTTAAACACCGCCATCGACAATCTGAACGTTGAATGGGGGCGGCTGCAGCTTGAAGAGGGTGCGTTGTCTGAGTATGGCCGTATCGAACACATTGCACGTCAGCGTCTCGGTATGGATTTGCCGAAGCCTTCTGACGTGAGGTTGGTGCGCTGATGGGGCAAGGTCGCGCGCCAGTGTCTTATCGAGCTAGGCGCTATCTCGTTCTCACCGTGTTTTTTCTGCTCGCTGCCGTGTTGGTGGCGCGCGCAGTGTATCTGCAAGTGTTTGATCATGAATTTCTGTTGGCGCAGGGTAAGGCGCGGCAGAACCGCGTTGTTGATGTGCCGGCCACGCGCGGAACCATCTTTGATCGCAATGGATCACCCTTAGCAATCAGTACGCCGATTGATTCTGTTTGGGCAGTGCCCGGTGATATGCTGAAGTCAGACTCAGACAGTTGGACTGCGTTGGCAGAGTTGCTCAACTATTCGGCCGGCGCCTTAGAGAAAAAGGTGATGGTGGCGGCAGATAAGGGGCGCGAATTCATTTACTTGCGGCGGCACGTCCAGCCTGAAACGGCACAAGCTGTGAAGGTGCTGGATGTAAAAGGTGTTTCTCTGATTCGCGAGTATGCCCGCTACTATCCGGCTCGCGCTGCTACCGCGCATGTGGTGGGGTTTACCAACATCGATGATGAAGGCGTCGAAGGGTTGGAGTTG
>DOIU01000355.1 GCA_003511825.1 Gammaproteobacteria bacterium
CCATGTAGTGGGTGTCGTTAGGCACGCTGCCATAGAAAGACCGCGTATCGCCAAAGAAGCGTGTCGCTCTGAATTCAAGATCGATGTGATCGTTGGCGTCAAAGGTGAGGGCGGCTTGTGCCATGCCACTGTCATCGTCGAGGCTGAAGATGCCCAGCACGCTGGGGCTCCAACGATCCAAAGGTTCATTCCAGATGCTGCGCAGCCAGAGGCTGTCTGCAACAAAGGGTTCTTCGTTGTCGGTATAAAAGCGCCGTAAATCCCACAGCTGTGGAGCGAGTTCGGGGCGCTCGTCCAAGAGTGAATGCCAGAGCGCCTGCTGCGCACTGTTGGCTGCGAGTTAGGAGTGATGATACTCAAGGTGGGTGCTGATGTCGGTATCACTCGTATAGGAGAGTCCCACGCTGCTTTGGAGGCGTAGGCGTTGTCGCTCTGTGTCCACTTGCGATGTGATGATATTTGCAAGTGCGTTACCAGGGCTTGTCTCTGCCACATACTCGCTGAACAAATTGCGGCGATCGCTGAGTGCAAATTCGGCGTAGGCGAGCCATTTGTTGGTGACGACCACGCTACTGCTTAAGCCGATTGCGCTGCTCGTGTCGCGGTATACATAGCTGAGACGTGTGAACAACCTGCATCAGCACTGCTGGACAGTGACAGGATCAGTCTGTTCTGCGGGTTGCTCCGTGGGAGATTCACGCCGCTAAAACGCGCGTCGCTGAGTGGGTCATCAGCGCTCACGTTAATCTGCGGTGACAGAAACAGGCCGATACTCTGCTGTGCAAAGCTGTGGTCCACTCGCACACCGACTGATCCCAGCCGGTTGTTGCGTCGACTGCGGGCATCGAAATCGGTTTCGTCAACCGCCACTCCTGATTTAAAGAAGTCTGTTGGGTTGTAGCCGAAGGCGACACCGTAGCGCGCGTTTATCCGTCCAAGATCGAGGTGCGTGCTGTGTCCAAGCGGGTGACTGTAATACAACTCCTTGATATCAAGTTGGCTGTCGTCGCGAACGTGGTAGGTCACATCGTGCGTATACCGAGTCCTGAGTGTCATATCAGCAAGGCCGCGTCCTTTACCAAGCGGATGTTCACCTGTCGCCGTGACATTCGCGTAGACGCTGTGTGTCGTCTCGCCATCCGCGCTCGATGATGCTTGCAACTGTGAGCGCAACCGAATCTGCCACCGTTCAGCAATGCCGTCAGCGGTGCGCCTGTTGCTCAGCTGTCCGTCTTGCTCACTGGAGGTTTTGGTGTCTTCCAATATCGCATCTGGGATAAGGTCCAATGCATCCGCATAAGCTGTTTGGAGCGAGAGTACCACCAAGAGACAGGCAATCAATCGCTGTTGGTTACCCGTCATGGCTGACTCTGATGGCGTGGCAGCCAGGATCGTTGGAACCAATGGTCCGCGATATCCAAGTGCTCAAAGGTGTCAAAACGCATGCGTGTCACCTTCTTTCGATCCACGGCGTCGAGAATCAGGACTTCGGTAGGGCGGGTTGCGCCAAGCACCGACTCAAAGGCGCGGTAGTAAGCGACCTTCAGCCGTTGCCCACTGTGGCTGAAAAATTCACCTTTAATCGGGTAAAAATGGTCGGTACTTACCCAGTAACGGATTTTGGGGTAGGTGACGCGATCATTCGTCGATTCAAGTGCCAGTAGATAGCATTCTCGTTGCGTCTTACTCGCATCGCGGATGGACTCAATTCCGAGGAGTTGACTTTGGTAATCTTTCGCAAAGTTACTGCTCATCACGTCACCGTTGGAGACCTGCCCCAGCAACCGCTGCTGTGGCGATATGCGGACGCTGGATTTGGCCGCGGGGTCATAAAACCACAGATCTTGAGCATTGCGCAGAATCAATTTGCCGCGGTCTTTGCGCGGTGCCTCGATATCCACCAAGGTTCGATAGAGGCCGCTGGATTCTTCTGGTTTGGAGTAGACAGTGACCCGCATCTCGTCACTCACGCGTCCTTGTTGGTAGTCCGTGATGTCAATAGACATGCGGTAGCTGCCGGGCGGGTTTCTCACCTGGTCAGAGCGCATCACAATGGTGTGCGCGTCAGGGACAGAGTTTGCGTTTGTCGCGGGTGGCAGTGCGGCGATTAGCATTATTGTAAGGGCGTGTCGGAGTCGTTGAGTCATCATGGTAGGTACCTCTTGGAATCAGTGATGTCGTAAGGCGTCAACGATGGGCATGCGTGCTGCGCGGTTTGCCGGTGGCAGAGAAGACAGCGCTGTCACTATGATCATGCCCAGCCCGATGCCCAACGGCATGATGGGGTTGGCGTATAAGTTGAGCATTAACGGCTGCGGGATGGTATTGCTAGGTGGTGTCCAACTAAAGCCCGACAAATTGACCAGTGTTTCGACGATCATGCCCAGTGATAAACCAAGCGCGGCGCCTAATACACCGAGGATGATGCCCTCCAGCACAAATTGCTCGCGAATGACCGAACGACGCGAGCCGATGGAGCGCAGTGTCCCAATTTCGTTGAACCGTTCCATCACGCTCATGGAAAGATTGTTCACGATGGTGAAGACCACGACGATGGCGATCACAACGCTGATAAAGCCGAAGATGGTTGAGAACATGGCGGTGATGCGTGAGTAAGTCACGTTGAAGTCGGTGAACCCTTTGACCTCCAGTGGCCAGGCCTGCGCGTCAATCAGCGTGCGCAGGTGTGCGACTGTGTCTTCCATGTCAGTGGTATGGTGCAGCTGGATAATCAGGGTGGTGACTCGCTGCTCATCCTGGCCATAGACCAATTGCTGCGCCATCGGCAGTGGCATGGCGACAAAGCGGTCGTCCACCGCTTTTTGCGCCTGCGCCTGGGCGCTGAGTACCGGGAGGCGGATGATATTGGGCGCGCCGCTGGCGGCAGCACCGAGTAAATCGATGGTGGCAGGGAAGCGGGGTAAGGACTGCGCCGAGGCGTCAACTTCTAGCTGTAGATCCGCGATTTCTGGATCGATGGCACCAGTGTTGTCGGGCACAGGGGTGGGGGCGTCTGTACACCCGGCGATGTTTAGTTCATCGCAAAGGTTGAGTATTTTTGCCAAGCCTGTCCCAATAAACCCACCCTGAGCATCAGCAGGCAACGGGAACGCGCTCGATTCACCGCTTGTGCCGTAATCGTTCCACATCCGCATGCGGGCGTGGTCTGCGGGATTGAGTCCAACACCGACGAAGGTTTGTGAGCTGTTTTCGGCGTAGTTCCCGGCAATGCCGCCAATGGATAAGGTGGGCGTAATGACGGCGATGCGTTTCGCGAGTCTGTCGTCCCCTTGGAGTGTGTCTACGATACGCTGATAGTCAGCGATGTCATAGTCGGTCGCACGCCCCGCACCGTATTCAAAAAAGCCTTCGCGGTACAGATGAATCTGCCCAGACGTTCTGACGATGCCAGTCTCGATGCCTTGGTACACGGTATTCACAAAGCCACCAAACAAGCACAGTGCTAGGGTGCCGATCGACACTGTGATGAGTGTGATGATCGATCGGCGTTTGTTTCTGAAGGTGCTTCTCGCCGCAAATAACGCGATGTTCATTGGGGTACCTCTTGTCGTTTGATGTCAGTCAGTTGTCCGTCGACCAGGTGATACACCTCGTCAGCCATGGCGATCAGGTCTGGGTCATGGGAGGAGAACACGAACGTCGTATTGAACTTGCGTTGCATCTGTTGCATCAGTGCGGTGACGTCTCGACTGGTCTGGCTGTCAAGATTGGCCGTGGGTTCATCGGCGAGAACCACCGTGGGTTGCTTGACTAAGGCGCGTGCAATGGCAACGCGCTGGCGCTGGCCGCCGCTGAGCTCGTTGGGTTTGTGCTGTGCGCGATCGTACAACCCCACGGCGTCCAGCACGTCGGTGACCCGTTCTTGGCGTGCGGCCTTAGGCAGACCCATTAAGTGCAGCGGGTATTCCACGTTCTCGTAGACATTCAGTACGGGGATGAGGTTGAAGTTTTGAAAAATGTAGGCGATGTGTCTGCATCGAAAGTCAGTGAGTTGTGTGTCACTCAATTCATCAAAGCGTTGCCCCAACATGTCAACCGAGCCCTGGCTTGGCTTATCGATCGCACCCAACAGGTTGAGTGCGGTGGTTTTCCCGCTGCCAGATGGACCAGTGACAAAGGTGAAAGCGCCGGCTTTGACCTCAAGGTTCAGCGCCGACAATGCAGTGACTTGAACCGAGCCGAGTAAGTAGTGCTTGCTGACATCGCGCAAGCGCGCGACAGTTTTGGTGTTCATCCGATAACCCGTGAAATCAAGTATGGATGAAGTGTAGGCGGGGGGAGCACGCAAAGCGTTTCAGCGACGTGGCAAGGTGTGAGCATGTGCAACAGGATGCTGTCACACTTGTTACAACTTCGCGCGCGAGGCGCGGCCTGAGCGAATGTTACTCAGCGAAGGGAAGGCGAAGTGTGGCAGTGGTGCCTTGGCCGACAACGCTGTCTAGGGTCAGAGAGCCACCATGGGCCTCAGCAATGGCTCTCGCGACGTAGATACCCAGTCCAGAGCCGCCGGTGTGGCGGGTACGGGACGCATCGGGGCGATAGAAGGGGGTGCCGAGGCGGGCGAGGGTGTCGGCGTCAATGCCTGGCCCTTGGTCACTGACACCGAGCAAAACCTGGCCGGCGTGTTGATTCAGTGTGATGTGGACACGATGCCCCTCACCGTAGGTGAGGGCGTTGTCGATCAAGTTTTTGAGCAGCAGTGTGATACGCATAGGGTCTAGCTGAAGTTGAACAGTCGAAGTGGGCGTCGTCAGCTGCAATTGAGGCTGATCGACTTCGGCGACAATCTGCTTGAGCAAGGTGATCAGGTCGGTGTCTTCCCGTTGCAGGGCATCATTGCTCAGCGTTAGCCGCTCGGCATCCAGGAGTGTTGTGACCAAGCTGCTCAACCATGCCAAAGACTGGCACAGCCGTGACTTTATAGCCGTATCCTTAACCATTTCAGCCAATACCCGTGCTTGAGTGAGGGGGCTGCGCAACTCGTGGCTCACCGCCAGCAACAGGTCGTTTTTGGCCTCCAGCATATGCTGTATTTTACCGGCCATGATGTTGACGTTATCGACCAGCTCGCCGAGTTCATCGCGGTTACCGGCGGCCAGACGGGCGCTGATATCGCCAGCGGCGATTTTTTTAACACCGTCATTCAGTGCATATATTGGCGAGAACAAGCGGTAGATAATCACATAGGAGAGCGCGAGGATAGCGAGACTGGCCGCGATACCCACGATGAGAAACCTCTGCCCTTGGGTGCTTAGCGATGGGGCGAGATCGGAGAAGATAATGCAACGTTGCGCCTCATGCATGACAACGGTCTTGCCCTTGATGGTGTAGTGGCCTGCGTGTGAGGGAATGCAACTGGGAAGCGCGCCGGGGTTCTCAGGGTGCCATGTGCCCCAACGGCTTGTTTCAGTGATGACCAGGAAGTTGCCAACCATGGATTGAATGCGCGCCATCGCTTGCTCGTCCCGGTCGTTGGGGATCTGGCTGGCAATGCCCAGTAACAATTGACGCGGCAATACGTTATCGGGGCGCTCATCGGCCACGTGTTTAAACGTATTGATCGCTACCAGCAATAGGCCAATAGCGGTGGCGAGAAAGACAATAATCAAACGGGTGAACAGCGACAATCGCTTAAGCGACTTCATTGTCCGCTCCGGTGAAGAGGTAACCCAGTCCCCAGACTGTTTGGATAAAACGGGGCGGTTTGGTGTTATCGCCCAGTTTGTGCCGCAGCCGGCTGACCAGTGTGTCCACGGCGCGCGAATACAGCTCGGCATCCGTGCCGCGCAGCTTGGCGGTGAGTTCGTCGCGACTCCACTTTTTCCCTGGCGAGTTGTAGAACAAGGTCAGCAGTTCGTACTCCATGGTGGAGAGGTCCAATCTTTCGCCATCTAGCCAGGCTTGGCGAT
>DOIU01000411.1 GCA_003511825.1 Gammaproteobacteria bacterium
TGCGATGTGTGGGTGGCGAACCGCATCGCCGGCTGCCAGCACTTGGGCGAAAGGGTCTTCGGCGATGGTTTCGGGGCTGATGCGGGTGTCGACGATTTGATTCACGAACGAGCTGTTGGCACCGTTCTCCAGCAGTCGTCGCACCAGATAGGCCAGCAGATCGCGGTGGGCACCCACGGGCGCATAGATGCGACAGCGTGTGCCGTGGCTGCGCAAGACACTGTCATGCAGCGCTTCGCCCATGCCGTGCAGGCGTTGGTACTCGAAGTGTTCGACGCCTCGCTGACGCGCCAGATGCAACACGGCCGCGACCGAGTGGGCGTTGTGGGTGGCAAACTGCGGATAGATGCGGTCTGCCATGTCGAGCAGTTTTTCGGCGCAGACCAAGTAAGAGACGTCGGTGTTGACCTTGCGGCTAAACACGGGGAAGTCCGCCAGGCCGAGGACCTGGGCGCGCTTGATTTCCGCGTCCCAATACGCGCCTTTGACCAAGCGCACCATGATGCGTCTATCCAGGTGCTGCGCGGTGGCGTAGAGCCAGTCGAGCACGTCGCTGGCGCGTTTGCCGTAGGCCTGCACCACGACGCCAAAGCCGTCCCAGCCACGCAAGCGTTCGTCGCTGAGCACCGCCGCAATCACGTCCAGCGACAGATCGAGTCGGTCAGCCTCCTCGGCGTCGATGTTAAAGCCAATATTGGCGGCTTTGGCGGCGAGCGCCAACTCGAGCGTGCGCGCGACCAATTCCGTCATCACCCGTTCTCGCTGAGGCACTTCGTAGCGCGCGTGCAGGGCAGATAATTTGACAGAGATCCCCGGATTGTCGCGAATGTCGGCGCTCGCACTTTGCGTGCGTAAGGCGTCAATCGCATGCGCATAGGCGGCGTGGTAGCGCTCGGCATCGGTGTCGGTGCGCGCCGCCTCACCCAACATATCGTAGGAGTAGGTGTAACCCTGTTGTTGTAGCCGCGTGGCGCGTTCGGTGGCTTCGTGAATGTCGCGTCCAAGCACGAATTGGCGCCCGAGTTCCTTCATGGCTTGGGCCACGGCCGTGCGCACGACCGGCTCTCCGAGGCGTTTGATCAGGCTGCGCAGTTGCGCGCCCAAGCCGGGTTCGTCATGGCTTTCGAGCAATTTGCCGGTGATCAACAGCGCCCACGTGGAGCTATTGATCAATGACGATGCGGATTTGCCCAGGTGTGCTTGCCAGTTGCCGGGCACGACCTTGTCTTCAATCAGTGCGTCAATGGTGGCCGCGTCGGGCACACGCAGTAGGGCCTCGGCCAGGCACATGAGGGCAACGCCTTCTTGCGTGGTAAGCCCATACTCAGCGAGGAATTTCTCCATCACCGAGGGGTGATCCTGCGTACGCACTTGTTGCACCATCTCAGCCGCCATGCTGCTGATGATGGCGCGGTCTTCGGCGGTGAGGGCGGTGTGCTGGATAAGATGCCGGACAGTGTCAGCTTCGCTGGCGAGGTAGCGCTGGCGCAGTGCGTGACGGTGGGAATCGCGGTCCGTATTCATAGGCTTTTCTCGATGATTTTTTCTCTATTTTAGCGTTCTGGGTAAATTCGTTATTCCTTAATAAATGTCTTTTTGTGGTGGTTTGATCTTTTTAAATAACCATATTAGTTTTTATTGTTATTTTTTTGACTGATTTGTGGTTTTTTGTGCTTTTGCTCGCTCCGCCAGCAGCGCGCTGACGGAGCGGCGGCTCGCTAGCCAGCGAGTTCTGCTTCTACCTCGCGGAATCGTTGCCGGGTGCTCTCAGCGGGTGTTGGCGACAGCAAGGAAACGATGATGATCGCGGCAAAGGCCAGCAGAATACCTGGAATGATTTCATACAACTCAGACCAACCGCCAGACCATGCCTGCCACGCCGAGTTGCCGGCCAGTTGTTTCCAGATCACCACGGTCAGGCCACCGGTGATGATGCCGGCCATCGCGCCAGCCTTGGTCATACGCTCCCAGAATAATGACAAGATGAGCGCCGGGCCAAACGCCGCACCAAACCCTGCCCACGCATAAGACACGAGATCCAACACCTTGGAGTCTTTATCCATGGCGAGTAAAGTGGCGATCACCGCGATCACCACAACGGCGATCCGTCCGACCCGCACCAGTTGCTGCTGTGAGGCGTCTTTATTGAACAGGGCTTTGTAAAAGTCTTCAGCCAAGGCAGACGAGGAGACGAGTAACTGCGAGTCAGCCGTGCTCATGACGGCAGCCAGGATGGCGGCCAGCAAAATTCCCGCGATGGCCGGGTGGAAGAGTGCGTCCACCATCACCATAAAAACGGTTTCGTTATCACCGAGGCCCTGGTCCAGGTAAGCAATGGCGCTGAGTCCGATCAGGCAGGCGCCTGCCATGGACAAGCCAGACCATACCACTGCAATACGGCGCGCGGTGGGCACATGATCTTGACTCTTAATACCTTTAAAGCGCGCGAGGATATGCGGTTGACCGAAATACCCCAGGCCCCAGCCGAGTAAGGATAGCGTGCCGACCAGCGTAATCGTGTTGCCGTCGACATCCGTAAACATATTCAACAGCTCGGGGTTCTCGGTGCGAACGGCGTCAAAGGTGTTACCGATGCCACCGATTTCACCCATGGCGATCAGTGGCACCAGTATCAGTGCGCTCACCATCAGCAAGCCCTGCACAACGTCTGTCCATGAAACGGCGAGAAAGCCCCCGAATAAGGTGTAAGAAATCACGGCGGCGGCACCAATCAAGACCGCCAAGGTGTAGTCAAAGCCGAACACGGTTTCAAACAGTTTGCCGCCGGCGACCAACCCTGAGCTGGTGTAGAACAAGAAAAACACCAGAACAAAAATGGCCGAAATGACCCGCAGGCTATGGCTCTTGTCTTCAAAGCGTTTTTCAAAGAAGGCGGGCAGGGTGAGGGCGTCGTCCGCCCGCTGCGAGTAGACGCGCAGGCGCTGCGCGACCAGCAACCAGTTTAGCCAGGTGCCGACCAGCAGCCCGCCGGCCAACCAAAATGCGCCGAAGCCGGCAGACATGGCGTAGCCGGGCAGGCCCATGAGCAACCAGCCACTCATGTCCGAGGCGCCGGCGCTCAGCGCACTGGGCACGGGGCCGAGGTTGCGCCCGCCCAGCACGTAGTCAGACAGATCGTTGGTTCGGCGGTAGGAGACGAGGCCGATCGCGAGCATTAGCGCGAGGTAGAGTAAAAATGTCAGGGTGACGGTGAACACGTAGGAAACCTCCTAAGGTGGTTGTCGTTATTGGGCGGTCGCTCAAGGCTGCGTGATCGTGCTGCGGCAACGGGCGAACGTCCCTTGTCGTTGGCAATGCGATGAGTCGCGCTTTTTTCTGGGCTGCTGGGGACTGAGCAGGTGCTCATTCGGCGTGTGGCAAGCCTGGATAATACTGAGGGCGCTTGGTTCATCAGTCTAACGCTAACGACTTGGAGGGATTTTCTGAAAAGGGGGTTTTTGAGGTGATAAGTACTTTATTTTGGCTTTAAAAAAGTTAAAAAGACTTCTTTGATTGAAATGGCATGGTGATATGCCTTTTGGTGATGCGGTGAATGGATGAGTGAAACGGCTGAATTTGAGCCTTGCGTAGTCGTATTGACGCAATTTTGAGTTTCAGGCTACTCTGTTTGCCTTTTGCTTGGTGGTATTAGCATGTTAGACACTCTGGATAAGTTGGATCACTCCATTCTGCGCGAGTTACGCGAGGATGGTCGCGTTACGGTCACAAAGCTCGCGTCGCGTGTCGGCCTGTCTAAAACCCCCTGCCAAGTCAGAATGCGCCGTCTGGAGGATCAGGGTTACATTGTGGGCTACACCGCCCTGGTGGATCACAAAAAGCTGGGTGATAAGCATATCGCCTTTGTGCAGGTGTCTCTCAACGATACAAAAACCAAAGCGCTCGAAGCGTTTAATGCCTCTGTGCGCAACATCGCCGAAGTGGAGCAATGCCATATGATCGCGGCGGACTTTGATTACCTGCTGAAGGTGCGCACCTCGGATATCGACGCCTACCGTGAAGTGCTCGGTGAAAAGATTTCTAACCTGCCGCACGTGAAGCAGACCAGTACCTTTGTGGTGATGGAAGACGTGAAGTAAGCCCGTCTCGGCAGTTCAGTTGCGTGGGGTGTTTTCGCTCGGGCGTCGCCGTCTTTTTTGCGCAATGCGCAGCAGGCGCTGAAACTTGTCGCAGTTGAGGTGGTTGTCAGCCGGGCACATGGCCGCGTGGCGCAAACCATCGCGCGCGGCGACCAGTCGCTGGATGTGTTTGTCCAGTGCGTCGGCTTTTGCGAGCAGCTGATCGCGATCAATGCGGACATGACCGTCTTCGGCGAACATGGCGCCAATTTCTTCGAGGGAGAACCCCGCCTGGCGCCCGAGTGTAATAAAGGCAAGCCTTTCCAGCACGCTTGACACAAATTGTCTGCGTAAACCGCGACGACCGCAGGATTCGATCAGCCCGGCGTCTTCGTAGTACCGCAAGGCGGAGGGTGCAAAGCCCGATTGCTCGGCGACTTCACTGATGTCGAGAATCTGAGACAGTGGCATCGTGCACTTGACCTCAAGTTAACTTGAATTTGTATTCTAGCAAGGCAAACGACGATCAAGCGACATTCGCACGATTGTGTGGGCGCGTAGGGGTGGATGTCGTGCAACAGAAACCCCCGGTTTTGAGCATACAAAGAGGAAGACTATGGAACCTGATTATTGGCATCAGCGCTGGGCAGACAACCAGATTGGTTTTCATCAAGCAGACGGTGAGCCACTGCTGGCAGCGCATTTTTCTGTCCTCGGCCTGCAAGCTGGGCATCGCGTGTATGTGCCGTTGTGCGGGAAGACGGGTGACATCGCCTGGCTGTTATCGCAAGGCGTAGCCGTGGTTGGCGTGGAGCTGAGTGAAACGGCCGTTAAGGCGCTGTTTGCCGGCTTGGGTTGCGAGCCTCGCGTGAGCCAGCATGGTGAGCATCGGCACTATGCGGCCGACCACATCGATATCTACGTGGGGGACTATTTTACCCTTGGCGCGGCAGACTTGGGGACGGTGGACGCCATTTATGACCGTGCGGCCCTGGTGGCGCTGCCGCCACCGATGCGCGCGCGCTACGCCCAGCATCTGATGGCCACGACCGCGCGCGCGCCGCAATTGCTGATTACCTACGACTATGACCAGGCGCTGGTCGACGGTCCACCGTTCTCGGTGCCTGCCGATGAGGTAGCTGCGCACTACCAGGCGGATTACACCGTGACGCCTCTGGCGCGCCAAGCCGTACCCACCGGCATCAAGGGCAAGGCACCGGCGTGGATGCATGCCTGGCACTTGCAGGCCCGTGCGATGGAAGACGCATGGAAGGATGGGCGCCCAGCCTAGGCAATCTGTCATCGCCAATATCCCTACAAAGCTACAGGATAATCC
>DOIU01000285.1 GCA_003511825.1 Gammaproteobacteria bacterium
AGGGTAAATTGGACGACATGCGTGCCTGCATCGCCTCTCCCGATCCGTTCAGCGACGCAGAGACCATCACCGATTTTCATCTCGCGTTGGCGGAGGCGTCTCACAACATTGCCCTGGCATACATCATGCGCGGGTTGTATTCCCTCTTGCGCACCAGCATCCGCGGCAACTTGGAAAAAATGCGCGCGGAGCCACAAAGCTACACGCTGATCTTAGAACACCACGAAGCCATCTTACGCAACATCAAGAACGGTGATCCTGAAGCCGCTGCGAACGCCGCGCGTGTGCACATCAAGTTTGTGAATGAATCCATTTCCCGCTTTGATATTGAACAGAAGCGGTTGGAGCAATCGCAACGACGCGCGCAAACACTCAGCGTGTCCCCACCGACCAACCCCTAGCACGGCGCCAATCAGTAACGCGGTGTGCGGCGCACGTGCAAATAAACCAACAGCGGTAGCAATGCCATCTCAAGGACGACAAAGCCGATAACACTTGCAACCACGTCCAACAGACTGAGCCCCACCCAAGGCTGTAACCACAGCACCGGCAAAAGCGCCTCTGGCATCTGATCCAGCAGCGGCACTCGCACACCCGAGCGCAACCCGAGACGACGTTTGCAGAAGCTCGAGACACTGTCGCCTAACATTGCCAAGGCGCCCACACCCATCCCGAGCAAACTCGACAGGCCGAACACCGGCGCTAACGCCCCGGCAGTGATGACCGCCGCAAACAGCCCGCGCCAAGTTTTTGAGGGCCCAAGCACGCGACGACCGTCCCACGCACAGGCGTACCCGTCCAACGGAAAAGCACAGCGACCCTGCAATAGATTGCGCAGCAAGATCGGCGCACCATTGATGCACACTAAGGCGAAAACCACCGCTACAATCGCGCTAGCGTCCACGATGAGTCACGCTGTGTCGCCAACAGACACCCTGTTTGGGGCTGCAAGCAAGCTTGTGTTTTATAATTGCCAGTCGTCATGAATCTACCCAATGCCATCAGTCTCACGCGATTCTTACTCATGCCAGTGCTTGTGTGGCTGGCCTGGCACAGTTATGAGCGCGCCTTTTTGATGCTGCTGGCGCTGTGTTTTTTCTCTGATGTCTTAGATGGCTGGATTGCCCGAAGATTCCATATGCAAACCGAGCTGGGCGCGCGGCTTGACAGCTGGAGCGACTTCTTTAACTACAGCACCATGGTAATCGGCGGTTGGTGGCTCTGGCCAGCGATCATGACGCAAGAAAAACCCTACGTACTTGTCGTCGTTGCCTGTCTGATCGTGCCCGCAGGGCTGGGTATTTTGAAGTTTCGCAGCCTCACGAGCTACCACACCTGGTCCGTCAAATTCGCCGCTCTGGCCGTTGCGGGCAGTGGTATGCTGCTATTCGCCGGCGCGCCCGCATGGCTGTTTCATCTTGCCGTGCCATTCTCGGTGGTCGCCGCCGTTGAAGAAATCTGTATTACACTGGTCTCAACCACGCCGCGCAGCAATACACCCACACTCTGGCATGCTTTGCGCGCCCGCGAGTGAGCGTCACTGTCAATAATTCGGAGCCCTAATGACTGCCACCCCCAAAGACTTTCTCAATGAGCTGTTTCAGGTCGCCATCAACGCCGCCCAAGCGCAGCGGGCAATGCCCGCCTATCTCCCGTCACCTCCCAGCGGCAAGACCTACGTCATTGGCGCCGGCAAAGCCGCTGCTGCCATGGCGCAGACCTTTGAGCAACACTGGCAAGGCCCCTTGCATGGGCTGGTCGTCACACGTTACGGCCACGCTGTGCCGTGCGATCGCATTGAGGTCATAGAAGCATCGCACCCCGTGCCTGACACCGCCGCCCAAGACGCCGCCCAACGGGTTCTCGCGCTCGTGCAACAAGCGACCGAGGACGACCTGGTCGTCACACTCATCAGTGGCGGAGGGTCATCCCTGCTCACACTGCCGCTGCCCGGCATCGCGCTCACTGACAAACAACAACTCAGCCGCGAGCTGTTGCGCAGTGGCGCCACAATACAAGAGATCAACTGTGTCCGTCGTCATCTCTCAGCAATCAAAGGCGGTCGGCTAGCGCAAGCCTGCTACCCTGCTCGAGTGATCAACCTCATGATCTCAGACGTCCCCGGCGACGACCCAACCGACATCGCATCAGGCCCGACCGTGCCCGACCCCACCGAATCCGAAGACGCACGCGCCATGCGGGATCGCTACCGTATCACCGTGCCTGACGCTGTCACGCAATGCCTTAACTCAGCCGCCGCCGAATCCGTCAAGCCGGGTGCCGCCGAACTACCCCGGATCGATACCCACATCATCGCCACCGCGAGCACGGCGCTGCAAGCCGCACAACAACACGCCGAAGCCGCCGGCATTCCCACACTGATCCTCGGCGAACACATCGAAGGCGAAGCCCGCGACGTAGCCAAAGTCCTCGCCGGCATCAGCCAACAAATCCAACACGGCAATGGCATCGCCCACGCCCCCTGCCTGCTCCTCAGTGGCGGCGAAACCACCGTCAGCGTCCGCGGCAACGGCCGCGGTGGCCGCAACGTCGAACTCTCACTCGCCCTCGCCCTCGCACTGCGCGGCACACCCGGCATCCACGCCCTCGCTGGCGACACCGACGGTATCGACGGCATCGACGACAACGCCGGCGCCTACATCAGCCCCGACACACTCCAACGTGCCGAACAACAAGGCCTGCACCCGCAAGCCTACCTCGACAACAATGATGCGCATTCATTTTTTAGTGCCATTGGAGACAGTGTTGTGACGGGGCCAACGTTGACAAATGTGAATGATTTTCGGGCAATTTTGATTCAATAGATGTGGGGTTGTCCTGTCGGACGTGGATTTTTATGGTGAGTTTCGCTTGTGATGATGCCTTTTAGCCCATTCGGGGCACAGGTGGTTACTTTTGCGCGCGAGCA
>DOIU01000503.1 GCA_003511825.1 Gammaproteobacteria bacterium
GTGCTGCGCAATCAACTCGGCGATTACGTGGTTTACTATGAGTTGCCACACACTCGGCATGCTTCTCACCGCGATGGCGCCGTCGGCACAGCGCTGTGGTGGCTTGCGGGCATATTATTGTTGGCGTATTGGTTATTGAAGCGCATGTTGCGACCTGTGCAAGATATACAAGCCGGAGTTCGTCGCATGGGGCAGGGCGAGCTGACATACCGCGTGCCGGTGCGCGCCGACAATGATCTGGGAGAGTTGGTCGGGAGTATCAACCAAATGGCGGCGGACATCACCACAATGCTGGATGCTAAACGGCAGCTGCTGTTGGGGTTCAGCCATGAGTTGCGATCACCACTCACACGGGCGCGCATTGCCGGTCAGATGCTGGACCCGTCGCCGAATCAAGCGCGTATTCTGGATGATCTCGATGAGATGGAACGACTGATCACTGATATTCTTGAGACTGAGCGCTTGAAGGCCAGTCACGCGCCATTGAATCGCAGTGACGTTGACGTGCGAGCGCTCATTGATGCTGTTATCGCTGATGTGGCGCCAGAGCAGATCAGATGCACAGTTGATGATCTCGGTCGGGTGTCCGTGGATGAGCCCAGGTTACGCTTATTGCTGCGTAACCTCATCGCGAACGCAGTCCGTTACAGTGCAGAAGCAGCGAACCAGCCAGAGCTAGCCGCCCGTCGAAACGCTGAGCGTTTGGAGATCAGTGTGAGAGACGAAGGGCCCGGGATCGACCCAGAGCATCTCGAGCACATCACTGAACCTTTTTACCGTGTAGACCCATCGCGGACGCGTGCGACGGGTGGGGTTGGATTAGGTTTGTATCTGGCGCGTTTGATTGCAGAGGCCCATGACGGAGAGCTGCACATAGACAGTGCCATCGGCAAAGGTACGACAGTCACAATAACGCTGCCTGTATCCGTTTAGAGGGATCAGAGCAGTGTCTTTGTCGCTTTGCGAAGGTCTGCAAGTTCTGCGTCGTCGATTTACAGTAGAGTTGACCGCGACAACCTTACAGGAGGCTCGCCGTGCATAACCATTATGGTTTTAGCTTGTTGTTTTGCGTGTTGCCGGCGTATGCGGCCATTTATTCATGGCGGCATACGCCGGGACAAGTGATGCACGGTCAATCAGGCGTGTCTGTACCGTAGGGATGGCGCCTTGTGCCTGCTCAGGCGTGTCCGCCTGTGCCGTATCGCGTCTTGTCAATGTACTCAAGCTTTTGCAAAAAGCGCTCGTAATCCCTTTGAGAGCTGAATTCCGCAGAAAACTTGTGGTGGAAAAAAACACTCAGGCAGCCATCGTCGTTCGCCAGGTACAGCGTGTAACCATCGTATGATGGTTGTACTCGGATATCATCAAGGACATACCAGCCCTCTTGTTTCGCGCCGAAACGGCGCACAATATCAAACGCACGCAGTGCGACGCCGACATCGAGCATGCCGTCGTCATCGGTGTGCAGA
Source organism: Gammaproteobacteria bacterium (assembly GCA_003511825.1). GTDB lineage: Bacteria > Pseudomonadota > Gammaproteobacteria > Granulosicoccales > Granulosicoccaceae > UBA7957. Next base: position 1,470 of record DOIU01000503.1, read on the forward strand.
GTTGTCGTGTTGTTCATAGCCACCCCGGTCCTTACCCCTGAGACTCCCGTTAGACACTTGTGGCTGCTCACCAGTTCCCTCAGGTGTTTATTATCCCTTGTGGCATGAATAAGAGCCCCACGGTGTTCAGCGGTGACGTTGCGGCAGTTCCTGCAGTCGGCGAAGCTCTTCTTCAGGCACGCGTGACATCTGTACGCGAATCGCATCGCCTCGAGTCAGGCCAATGTCTTTCAGCATACGGTCATCCAGTTTCATCAACTGTTCAGCGGCTTTGCGGCCTTGGTAGCGGTGATACCAGCGTCGGGCTGTCTGCATAAGCAGGGTTGTCAGAGGATGCGCGCGGGTTCGTATCGCTGGCTTACGTGCTTGCGAGCTGGGAATCGGTGGGCAGTTTGCAGATCGTGAATGGGCGTTCATATCTCCCTCCATGCGCTGAAAATCGTGAATCGGTACTGGACATTGCGGCATTTCGATGTTTCTATCAAACGAAATATTGTCACGAGTGCTTTCAATAAAATTGAAAGATAAAAGGTGAGACCATGAACGTCAGTGATGCCGGGCAGCCCATCCTGCTGGAGCTTGATCTATTGCGTACGGTGGTGGCGATCGCAGAAACCGGCAATTTCTCGTCCGCCGCCGAAGTGACGTTTAGAACCCCATCGGCGGTGTCGATGCAGGTAAAAAAAATTGAAGCCTTGCTGGGCAAGTCGATATTTAAACGTGACTCACGTTCGGTGAGTTTAACGCCTGATGGCGCGCATTTACTGGAGCATGCGCGCCGTGTGCTCTGGCTGAATCGCGACATCGTGTCGCACTTTATTGCGATGGACGTGCATGGCATCGTGCGTCTGGGCGCGCCGGATGATGTCGCTGAATTGCGCTTGCCACGTTTCTTGAAAGCATTTTCAGAAAGCCACCCCGGCGTGGCCATTGAGGTCACGGTCGATGGCTCCCGCAATATGATTCGCGAAGTCGGCAAACAAGCGCTTGATATTGCCATTATCACGTTCGGCCATGGCCAGGCAGATGAGCAAAAAGCGGTGCCCTTGTGCCGCGATCAGCTGGTTTGGGCGGGCGTGCGTGGTGGCATCGCATGTGAGATGGACCCTCTACCCATTTCAGTGTGGGACGAATGTTGTCCTTGGCGTCAGGCGGGGTTGGCGAGTCTGGAAGCCTTGGGGCGCGATTACCGCATCGCGTTTCGCAGCCAATATATCTCGGGGCAAAAAGCGGCGGTGCTCTCCGACCTCGCGGTTGCGCCCATTCCACTGTCGTCATGTGGTGGCGACATTGTGCCGCTGGGCCCGGATCGCAATATGCCGCATTTGCCAGAATACGAACTTGGCATGCTAGTCGCCGATGGGGCAATCCCGGCGGTGCAAAGCGCGGCGGATCATTTGCATGCCAGCTTTGCGAGGGATGATCTGTGAGCAACATGTGGTTACAGCAAGGTATGTTGGCCCGACTATAATCTGCTGGTATACATGCAAGTAGTCGTGCAGTGCGCTGCGCGAACTGACGAGGAGAAAATAACCATGATGCCTTCCCTGACATGGGCGAAAAACCTGGCGATTGCGCTGGCTGTGAGTGTGAGCCTAACCGCCTGTATGGCAACCACACGCAATGTGGATACCGCCGAAGAAGTACACTACAACGCGAACTACGACTTTTCTGACAAGAAAAAAATTGTCGATGATTTGACCAACAGCCTCTTACAAAGCGATATCGCTTATCGCGCAGAGAAGCCTATTCTGGTGGTTTACGGTGTTGCCAATGAAACGTCAGAGCACATCAACACCGGTGGTATTACCGACGATATCCGTCTTGCGTTAATTCGCGCTGGCAAGTATCGATTCATCAACAAATACCAGCGTGACAGCATCGCTGCCGAAGTGGCCCACCAAACTGCCGGGCATGTGCCGGTCAGCGAGCGTATTCGCCAAGGGCAGCAGCTGGGGGCTGATTACATCCTCACAGGGACACTGCGCTCTATCGAAAAAAAGCAGTCACGTCAGTGGCGCTTGTTCGAGAAAAAGCTGGTCTACTACAGCCTCAATCTTGAGATGACCGATCTCACGTCGGGTGAGATTGCCTGGGCTGACAAGGTGGAGCTCGCTCGCGAGGCGTCCAAGCCGATTTTCCGTTGGTAGTCTTGAGCCCTGTTGCGGGCGTCTGACTTGTCCTTTGTCATGATGCAGTCATCCAAGCGCCGTTGGGCTGTGCTGCTGCTCGGGGTGTCACTCTGGCTTAGTGGTTGCGCGTCGCAACCGCTAGCGAAAGTGCGCGACGACGTCAATCACGGCCACTACGCGCAAGCACTTGAACGCTTAGATGCCTCTGAGTTTACCGATCGCGATCGCCTATTGGTCTATTTGCACAAGGGGCTGATACTGCATGAACTCGGGCGCTATGAAGACAGCAATCAGCAATTGCTCCAAGCCGCAGAACTGATCGAAGCACTCGATCAGATCGATATCAGCGAGCAGTTGTCTACGCTGGCTGTCAATGAGTGGCTGGCCACGTATCGCGGCGAGTACAGCGAGCGTTTGTGGGTGCACAGCTACCTGATGATGAACTTCCTGTTGCTCGGCGATGCTGAGGCTGCAGCTGTTGAGGCCCGGCGAGCGCTGCGTGTCTTTGACGCTCACCCCAAACCCCTAAAAAACGCCTTCTTCACGCGTGCCCTGACAGGTTTGAGTTTTGAGCACGTGGGGCTGCTTAACGATGCCGTGTTGGAATACCGGGTCCTAGCCGATGCATTGCCTAACCCCGCGCCAGTGGCGGCGCGCTTGCATCGCTACGCGCGTGAGCTGGGGTTGTCCGATGTGGCAGAAAAATACAAGCCAGAAGATAGCAGTGACGGGCAGGTAGTACCTCCAGGGCAAGGTGAGTTGGTCGTCTTTGTTGCCCGTGGGCGTATACCCAAAAAGGTTTCGGGCAATGTCTTTGTTCCGCCCGATATTCGTTTGTCATGGCCAGAGTATGCTTACACCTATCCACTGCGAGGCACGTACACATTGCGCGTTTCGGGTGCGGCGCCCGGCTACTCGACTATCCGCTCGGATATGGCTTTGCTGGCCCGGACATCGCTGGCTGCTCGAGCAACGTCCGTAGCCACCAAGCAGGTTGCCCGTGCAGTGGCCAAGCATGCCATTGTGGATGAAGTCAGTGAGAAGGACCCCTTGGTTGCCGGGATACTACAGCTTGCGTTGTTTGTGCTTGAGGAAGCTGACACGCGAGGCTGGGATGTTTTGCCACAACAGCTGGACTTGCTGCGCGTGCCTTTGCCGGTGGGAGAGCACAATGTGCAACTTTCTCTCGGTGGACAGCACGTGGTTGACTTGCCGATGGTGAAGATCGTGCCCGGCAGTCGAGTCTTTCATAAGGTGCGCTTGCCTTAACAGATATTGCCCCAAGATGACTTGCCATGGCCGGTGCTGAAATCCCTCCGCGATCGCCGGGTGGATGAGCATTTTTTGATCACTTATTCACATTTTTTTGGCATATGGCGTGTGATATTGGCTACCAGTTTATCGCGTAAGGTTTCTTGTCACTGGTAGTGTTGGCGCTCTCCGGAGCGCTCTTTTTTGGCAGACTCTCGAGCGCGGTCGTGGTTGTCACACGTCTGTCATAAGCTGCGTGCTAGGGTACGCTCAAGACATTGAGTGATAAACACAGCACTGTGTCAGCGGCTTAGTCGTAGACACCCCATCCGGCACTATGCGTCGACTCTTCCTTGAAACCCTGGGCCGGTTCCTCATCCTGATCTGGCAGTCCCTGTTGAGTGTGAAGCCGTCTTGGCCGAGCGCAAAACGCATTGCATTTCTGCTCGTATTCTTGCCGCTGTTTCTTGTGGTGCAGTTGATTCATTGGCTGGGGTTTTTCCTGGATGAAATTTTTTTTCGAGGCTACCGCTCGGTGCCGGTGCGCGAACCTTTGTTCGTTTTGGGGATTCCGCGTAGCGGTACCACGTTGTTACACCGAACCCTGGCTGAAAGTTTGCAGTTTACGACCTTCTCAACCTGGGAGTGTCTGTTTGCCCCCTCGATTACGCAACGCAAATTCTGGCAATTGCTCGGCCGCATCGATCAGGTCTTTGGTGGGCTTTTGGCCGCGGGGCGGCGTTGGGTTGAAGGGCGCTTGCTGGCCGGCTTGGATGGAGTGCATTTGACGCGCTTGGATGCCGCAGAGGAAGATTACCTCACTCTTATGCCAATCCTGGCCTGTTTTATTTTGATGGTGCCATTTCCTCATGCACAGCACGTTTGGCGCATGGGAGCGTTTGACCGCGACATGTCAGACGCACAGCGTCAGCAGATCATGCGATGGTACCGCGCCATGCTGCAGAAGCACTTGTATGTGCATGGCGTGGACAAGCGATTGCTGTCAAAAAACGCGGCGTTTGCCTCTTTGCTGGAGAGTCTGGCTGAGGAGTTCAATGATGCGAGGTTCATTATCTGCATGCGCGACCCAGCAGAAGCGCTACCTTCTCAGCTCAGTGCATTGGCGCCGGGCCTGCAATGGTGCGGGACTGAACAGTACATTGGGCTGTATCGTCAACGCATGTTATCGCTGTTCGCGCATTACTATGCACACTTA
>DOIU01000017.1 GCA_003511825.1 Gammaproteobacteria bacterium
CGGCCGCTTGCAGTTCATCGCCTGTTGAAAACTGGGCGACCCGCACCTTGCGAAGAACCGACACGTCAGCCACACCCACAGAAGCAAGTAACCCCAACTGAGCCGCACCTAACCGAGTCCCTCGTTCCAAAAGGACATCACCCTCGGCAATATCAGACCCCACTTCACGAACAAACTGTCCGCGGCGATGGTTAGTCAGATCAATGGTAAGATGCTCGTCATCTCGCTGTGTGATCTCTTGCATCACCACGCAATCAGCATGGGTTGGCACCAAAGCGCCGGTGGTAATGCGCACTGCCTCGCCGGGTTGTAATGCACCGGTGTAAGGATGCCCCGCGAGGGATTTACCAATAACGCGCAAATGAGTCGGCTTGTCACCCGAGAGGTCGTCGTAACGAACGGCATAGCCGTCCATCGCCGAGTTGCGCGCCACCGGCACTGCCAGTGGTGCAGTAAAATCTGTGGCGGCAGTCCTACCCAATGCCTCGGCCAAGGGCAGCGATTCCATCGCCTTAATCGGCGTAATCAGTGTTTCTATACGTGCAATGACATCGTCAATACTGAGGGAATCCGGGTCATAGTCACTCATGCAATGGGGAGGTTGGCCGCTCATGCCGTCGGTTCTCGCAACTGTTTGGTCCCACGTGATTCTACCGCAAAGGCAGCATTTCGCGACGGACAATCTATACTTGCTGGTTTTACCGGCAGTCTAGAGTGACTGAAGCGATGACAGATCAGGCAGATTCTGTACGGATCGACGCGCAAAATGACGCGTTGATCGCGTTGTTTCTGCAAAACCAAATGCTTGAACGGGGGTTGGGTCGCAATACGCTCCAAGCCTATGGTTCTGATCTGCGTCTGTTCGCACGTTGGCTCGCGACCGTCGCAGGATGCCCACTTGTCGCGAGTCAACGAGATCATATTCTGGACTATTTGGCATCGCGCACCGAATCTGGTTGCAGCGCACGCACGTCCGGCCGAATCACCTCATCTATCCGTCGATTCTGTGCGTGGCTGGTCAGTGATGGTCATCGCAAGGACGATCCATCCGCATTGGTGGATACACCACGTTTGGGCAGGCAACTGCCTAAGTCCATCAGCGAATCCGACGTCGAGAGACTCTTGATCGCGCCCGATACGACCACTACGGCTGGTATCCGAGATCGGGCGATGTTGGAACTCCTTTACGCGTGCGGCTTGCGCGTGAGCGAATTGATCCATGTGCAGATTGATCAAATCAATTTTAACTTAGGCGTGCTTCGGATATGGGGCAAAGGCGATAAAGAGCGGTTAGTCCCCATTGGCGAGTCGGCACTGCTGTGGCTGCAACGCTACTTGCAGGATGCCCGCAGTGCGATTGCCGGGGAGGGTGCAGCGCAACAAAACACGCTGTTCCTGTCGCCAAGAGGCGGCGCGATGACCCGACAAACATTTTGGTATAAAATTAAGCGTTATGCTGTGCGAGCCGGTATCAGCTCGGACTTATCGCCCCACACATTGCGTCACGCATTCGCAACGCACTTGGTGAATAATGACGCTGACTTGCGCGTGGTGCAATTGTTGCTGGGGCACAGTAACCTGTCGACCACTCAGATTTATACCCACGTCGCCAATGCCCGGCTTAAAGCCCTGCACGCTGCGCATCATCCTCGAGGATAAGTTGCCGGCTCGGCTATCACGTCGCATGGGGAACTTCTGGCCAAGGCAGTGTCGAATAATTGTTTTTAATGGGAACTCACGCATCATGAAAAAAATGGCGGTAAACACACTGCTTGTCCTGCTAATGAGTCTTTTGACAGCAGTTGTCCAAGCGTCTGAAGATGAACAAATCACGCAATTGCGCGACACCTTGACGGCCAAAATGCCAGGCCTGGAAATTACGCGCATCTCGCAAACAGATATTCCTGGCGTTTTGGAACTCCTGTCGGGGGGGGACATTTATTACTTGACGCCCGATGCGAAGTACATGTTGCAGGGCGCACTGATCGATCTGGAAAAGCAAGTCAACATCACCAATCAGCGACGTGGCGCAGTCCATATTGGGATGATCAATGCGATGCCGGAAGACAAAATGGTTGTGTTTTCGCCAAAAGAAGAAAAGGCTGAACGAGCTATCACCGTCTTTACGGATACGAGCTGCCCATATTGCAGCAAACTGCACGCGGAGATTGATCAGTTTACAGATGCCGGTATCAAGGTGCGCTATTTACTGTATCCACGCGCAGGATTGGGGTCTGCGGCGTACAAGCAACTGCAGAGCGTCTGGTGTGCAGATGACTCCCTGGCTGCAATGACAGCTGCCAAACAAGGCGAGTCGATTACCGAAAAAGCCTGCGAGAACCCTATTCAGGAGCATATCAAACTCGCACAAGATGTCGGTCTGCGCGGTACTCCTTTAATTTATCTTGACAGTGGCGAGATCGTCAGTGGCTACCGCCCCGCTGAACAGCTCGTCAAGATCATCAATAACAGCGAGCCAGTAAAGTAGGGCTTGTCATATCGATCTGCAGATACGCTCGTAACCTCAGTGTTAATGGTCATAGTGAGACGGGTTGCGAGTGTTTGGCTTGCATTGTTAAGCCTATCTGCTGTAGCCGCGCAGCCCATGGCTGCGCGCAACCTCGGGCCATTTGCAGCAATCTTCGGTCTGCCACACCCTACGAGCACACGTGCGCACCAAGCCGGTAGCTTTGCGCGCATCAGCCTGGTCAACAATTTTCTGCCACGTCACGCCGGACAAGAACAACTCGTCCTTGATGGAGAGTCATTGTGGTTGGAAACCGGTTTCACGCGCTCGCAGGGCGAATGCTGGCACTATACCTTGACCGTCCCCTTCATACGCCATTCTGGAGGATGGGTTGATAGCTTTGTCAATGGCTGGCATGCATTCTTTAACCTGCCGGAGTCCGGACGGCCTGATGTAGAGAATGATCGCCTATTGTATTACTACGCCATTGACGACGACGAAATAATACGGCTCGAGGACCCCAGTTCTGGCGTGGGAGATATACGCGTTGAGCTTGCTGCTGCACCTGGCTGCACTCCCTTAGCAAACACACAGTTGCGTATCGGACTTAAACTCGCAACCGGAGACCCTGATCGTTTGTTTGGCAGTGGTGGCCATGACTTCTTCATGGATGTCAGCCGCGACACAGGCATCAGTGCCTCAGGGTTTTCATTGGGTATCACGGGAGGGATGTTGTTCACGGAGCAGTCTAAGCTGTTTAGCAATCAGCGGCATGCCATCGCATATACAACCTTGTCGCTGGACTGGCGGGCATGGCGCACCGTGCTCTTGCAGGCGCAACTGACTGCGCATTCCGCCTTCTTTGATAGTGACATTAGCGAATTGAATGACGCGGCCTTCATCGCCACGCTCGGTGGGGAAATCACACTGCCGAAACGCTTAACCTTAGAGCTGGGTCTGTCAGAAGACCCTGTCTACGGCACGTCACCCGATGTCGTTTTTCATCTCGGCATACGCTACCACAGCGATTAAGGGCTTAGTTACCAGCATCCCTCTCCAAGTATGCCAGACGCACCGCGTGTACCGTTCGCATCAAGGGTAAGGTTGCCACATTTTTCATCCCCAGCCTGTGCGTCTTGAGGTGTAGCGATAAGCTCGTAACCAACGGCACTGACATTGTCAATCGAGAGTGCATAGTAGCCTTCAGGCGACTCCGAATCGGAATCAATCACATTGCAGCTTGCGTAGGTGAAGGTTGTGGTTTTACAACGCTCCAGTTTTTGCGCAGCAGTCAACAAGCCCAAATGCCCATCACTACGCCGGGATTGGAAGATCTGGTTGACGTAAGACGGGTAAGCCACTGATGCCAAAATCCCAACGATGACCACCGCGATCATCACTTCAATCAGCGTAAATCCCTGCATGTTTTTTTTCATTGTAGCGTTCCCTTATTCACCGTTTTCGGGGTTATTGCGCCAGAACTTGGCACGACCCGGAACAATACCGAGGTCTCTGAATTGTTTGGGCCCAACAAGAATTATGGGATCAACGCCGCTGGTATTGTCGATGCCGTTGGGGAAGAGCACGACAGCCTCGGGCGGAATGCCACCGTGTTCTAGGACGACACTCCTGTCGTCTTTTGACAGATCCGCATCCTCGCCGACGCCATTGAGGTTTGTCGTCGGTGAACCATCACGGATGCTCACAACATAGGTGGCACCACCACCTAGCGCAGCAGCACAAGCCGACGCCGCTTGTTCCGGGCGATAGGTCGTGAAGATCAGTTTACTATCCACTGTGATACTCTTTGCTAAGACCTTCTCGCCTTGTATTTCCATATCCATACGCCAACCGTTGCCAGTCGTCATATCAGGGCTGAGGTCGTTAGTCACGTCAACCAGATCAGACTCAGTGATGGGAGAAAAACTGCCACTGCCGTTGTCTTTACCATAACCATCGGGCGCCCGGTGCACGGCATCTGATCGGACCATATAGAAGCGGTCTTCGACCTTCAAATCCAACGGATGTGCACGCCATCCGGATCCGATAGCGATAGCAAGTGACTGTTCGCCTTCATGGCTCATTAACGAAATATTCGGTGCGTAGTAGAAACGTCGCGCGCCAGACTCCGAGCCATCAGAAAAAACAGCCATGACGCCCCCCGTCACTAAGCTATTTGCGCTCGACGCGTAGTTATCAATATCGAAGCGCCAGAGCTGCCCCCCCATATCACCGATGTACATTTGGTCCGCAAGACCGTCAAGATCCGTATCAATAGCACTGATATCGGCGGGCATACTATAGTTCATGTCACTGAACTCTGCTTTGGCGCCACTGCCACTGGGGCCTGCATTCCAGATCAAATTGCCTGTGTGAATATCGACCATATACAGGGCGTTGCCAACAGCATCTGGCGTTCTGATGTTGACGTGATCCTGATTAGTATCGTAACCGCCCGCAAACAAGAGCACGTCTTTTTCCGTGCCTCCGATCCTGACCCGCGTTGATATCGGCTTAGACCAGGTTTGACCCAAGGCACCGAAACCAGAAGATGTGTCGCCATCAATCTTCCACAGAATTTTCGGCTGAGTCATACTTGTAATGTCAAGCGCGTAATAGGTATTCCCACCACGGCGCATACTGACGAATAAATAGCGCTTATTGGAATCTGGATCTTTCCAGGCTGCGATTGGACCGTCAAGGCCATACGGATGATCAATCGACGACTGATTCGCGTAAAACTGGCTCAAGTTCGGCAGCAACTCCACGGGGATAAACGAAAACACTTCACTGCCATCATCAGCGTCTATGGCGTGTAAAAAGCCTTCATTGGTGCCGACAAAGACCACAGATTCAGTTTCTGAATAATTGATAATCAATGGGCGTGAGTGCATGGGGTCACCCATGTGGAACCGGGTATCGGTCGTACTGCCATCGTTGTTTTCGTCGTCTACATCCATGCCCCGCGACCAACGCACAAGCTTGTCGTGGAACGCATCACTTTGCCCAGAAATGCTCATCAATTCTTTGGTTAGGTTCGCGTTATCCTCATGAAACGCGTTGCTGTTATCGGTCAGATTGGCGTTGTTGCCCACATTGGTGAACACCTGACGTGTGGTCACATCGAGCTCATGCGCAGCACCGCCGAGTGCCACATCGCTGCCGTCGGCATGGGCAGACCAGAAGCTGCGAGCACCGTCTTTGAAGAATCCGGAATTTTCATCAACCGCCGAATTGTTATCGGCGTCGACCAGAATAGGTGGGTTGCCTTCTAGACGGTATTGTTTCAGATTACCGTCCCATGTCGGCTTCTCTGAGGGCTTAAACAGCGAAAAGTAGATGTCATTGCGATGTGTCAAACGATTAAACTGGTTAACCGTTGTGCCCGGCGAAACAAAGGAGGTGTCGACCTTGAGGATTTCCGCCAGAATGTTATTGAACGCATCCACCAGCTGTGCAGAGCTGTCTGCCTCATAAAACGTGCCGCCGCCAGCGACGGCAACATCACGCATCCAATCACTGGTGAAGTTGAACCCGATGGTATAAGTGGTGATGTCTTGGGTGCCGACAACCGTGCTGCTTTGGTCATTATTCTTTAAATAATAGGCCAATTCCTCTCCGCAGGTACCCGAACCCCGGTTCGTACACGAATTGATACCGACCATGCTTTTCACCTTATTAATCGCATTACTGGAGGTCGGACTACCATCAGACAGCATCACAATATGATTCGTCTGACACGTGTCGTTCATCGGCGAAATGTACTGAGCTGATCCGTTGATCTTCTCACTTTTGCAGTTTTTATTGTTCAGATCATCGTCACTGCAGTTTGCGGGACGGCTGAGACTCCCCCCTGTGTAAGAGTCAGGGTGTGACACTCGGTGGTACCGGTGTTTATTTCCTCCGAAGCCGCGTTCTGTACCGTAGTCAACTGACAAGCCTTTGAAGTAGCGCCCAGCTTCATACAAAGCCTCGACGGAAGGTAACAATAGACCTGCTTCACAATAGTCATGTATCTGTTATAATCGCCCATATTAGATGGGGGGAGAGAACTTATGAGGGTTTTGACTGTTTTGCGCGCACGTCCAGCGTTGTTTTTTCGACTGTCGGGGA
>DOIU01000018.1 GCA_003511825.1 Gammaproteobacteria bacterium
CCCCGAGCGCATCAAAGCACTGGCGCTACGCGATTACAACGTAAAGATGCCGGGCTTGTGCGCCGACCCCACCGTGCCCAAGCACCTGATTGACGCCGGTATCCAAATGCCTAACTGTCACGCCGCGATTGTCTTGACCAGCAACGAAGCCGTGAATGTACAAATTGCGGTCATGGTGCGGCTGCTCAGCCCCGAGCTGCCGATTTATTGTTTATCCACGCAGGAGCGCTTCCAAGACCAATTGCGCGCGTTGGGCGGTGTCGTGGTGATTAACCCGTTTGAGATTTTTGCGCAGCTGATGAGCAACGCCATCGCCGCGCCCAAGCTGCATAACCTCAATGCGTTTCTGGTGCGGACCAAGACAGTCAAACTTGGCCAGCCACTGAACATCCCCGCCGGGCGGTGGATATTGTGCGGCTACGGGCGCATGGGGCAATGGCTGCACAAGTATTTTGTTCGCCAAGGCATTCCCACGGTGATTATCGCACCTGACATCACACCCGATCATCCTGAATGCGTGGTCATTAAGGGCCTCGCGCACTACCAAAACCTGCAAAAAGCCGGCATTGCTGAGGCCGTTGGCGTGATCGCCTGCACCGACGATGACCACGAGAACCTCAGCATCCTCATGTGTGTGCAAAAACTGCAACCCGAGGCCTTCACCATCGTGCGCCAAAACCGCCACGAGAACCAAATCGCGTTTGACGCGGCACACGCCGATTTGATTTTGCAGTCAAGCATGACCACCGCCCGGCGCATTCTCAAGCATTTGATATCGCCCTATATACAGCACCTGGTCGATCACCTGGGTGCGCAGGGCGAAGTCGTCACCGACCAACTGATTCACCGCCTGAAAACCACCCTGGAGGACAGACCGGCACATCTCTGGTGCATCACGATTAATAGCACCGACGCCGCCGCACTCACTGCGCATCTGGACGAAGGCCATACCTTGAGCCTGCATGGCTTGCTGCGTGACCCGCACAATCTCGACGGCACCCTCGCCTGCGTGCCGCTGGTGATGGAACACAATGGCCACTGCCAGATGCTCCCCGATGACAGCCAGCCATTGGCGCCCGGCGACAAGGTGCTGTTTTGTGGCACACGGGGCAGCGAAACCTTGCTCGCCGCCTCCATGAATAACGCCTACACCCTGCATTACATTATCCATGGCCACGAACAGCCGCGCGGGTATGTGTTTCAGTGGCTGGATAATCTGCGTGCACAGCGCTAAGCCAGGCCGCGAGCGGCGCTGCTAAAGTCACCGCAGTCAGTTATACTCTCGACCCGATGATGGCCCGTTCACACTCCCCCGTAACAAGGACGTCCTACGTGTTCCAATCCCTGCCGCTGTCACTGCTCTCCTTCGTGCGTCTGTGTGTCATGCTGTTGGCGCTGATAAGTGTGAGCACCAGCCACGCGCGATATGCCGGCTACTACGAGCCGCGACGCGACGGCTCTGAGGCGCTCTATCACCCACTGAGCCAGTTTCTGAGCTACAGCTTTGATACCCTGCAAGTGGAAGACAGCTTCAGCACCGACAACTTCAACGATAACCTGGATGCGGTGCTGTACCAGCTGCGTCATCCGCGCAAATCCATCGACAGCGAAGGCGGCCTGCGGCGATTCTTTAACCGTAACGTCTTGCCAATTGACCGCGACCACGCCAACGACAGCTACGCTCTGCTGCCTAACTACGCGCTCCATCTGATGGGTGGCGGCATGGTTTATCGCAAAGATCTGGAGTGGCTGCGCGCCCACGAGCAGCCTTACGCAACCGCGTCGGCCATCACGCTCGCCATGGTCGCTGAAATCATCCAAGAAGCTTTGGAGCAAGAGACCACGCCCGACGATGACGCCATCGCCGACGTTTACCTCTTCAGGCCGATCGGCATCTGGCTGTTTCACAATGACCGCTTCGCCCGCGCCTTTGCGCGCCTGACCGACCCGGCGATCTGGCCAAGCCTGCAAGCCTACGACTTATCCAACCGGCGCATTGTCAACGCCGGCATTAACTACGTCTACCGACCGCCGGCAGTCAGTTGGCAGTCAACACGCTTGTTTGTCTATTCGGGATTAAATACGCTGTTTGGCGCCTCACATGCGCTGGACAGCGACCACGCGCTGTCGTGGGGTGCCGGCTATTCAGTGCGCGAGGTAAAACCCAAGCAACGTCGGCAGGCGACGCTTGATCCGAGCGTGGGCTTTTTTTATGACCGCAACAAGAGCTTGCTGTGGTCGCTGGTCTTCAATGATGCCGGCGGCGCACCCGTGCGTTTTAACTACTTCCCTGACAGTCGCCGCTGGAACGGTGAGACCGGCTTTTTTGTGAGCAAGCATGCCGACGACAGCTGGTCAGCAGGCTTGCAATATAAAGTTGGCTTCGGGATCGCCACCAACCACTGACGGCACGCACCGCCGCGCGTGCCGCGTCGTCGTACTCAGTGGGAGTGCGAACCGCTACTTCCGTGGCTGTGCGTCTTCTTCTCCGATGCGGGCTTAGCGTCCGCTGGTGCTTGGGTCACCTCGGCGGGCTCGTCCGCGGCAGTGGGCTGGTCCGCGGAAGCGGGTACCGCCGTCATATCGCTGCGCGCCGCCTCCATTTCTTCATGGATATGCGCGTGATCATCCTCATTGATCGGGAAATGGTACGGGAAGCGCGTGTGCGCAAAGCCGTGCATCTGAAACACCAATAAAGCAAGCCCGGCGATCATAAACGCCACATTTGACGCCACCGCAAAGCGGCCGAAGCTCTCGCGCTTGCGCCACGCGGTGAGAAACACCAGCATGATAGCCAGCGCCACGATCTGTCCGATTTCAACACCGACGTTAAATGCCAGGATTTTGCCCACCAAGCCATGATCACCGAGTGGCAGCTGCTGTAATCGCGTCGACAGACCAAAGCCGTGGATCAAGCCAAAGCCAAACACCATCCACAGCAAACTCGGCGGCTGCATTTGCAGGTAACGCTTAAAGCCGTCAAGGTTGTCAAACGCCTTGTAGCAGACGGTCAATGCGATCACCGCGTCGATCAGGTAATAGTTGATCTTAATCCCCAACAACGTGGCAAACACCAGGGTGATGGAATGCCCTATCGTAAACGCCGTGATGAACTTGACGATGTCCATAAACCGTGTGAGGAAGAACATCACCCCAAACAAGAACAGCAAATGGTCGTAGCCGGTAATCATATGCTTGGCGCCCAGCGGGATAAACGCCAGATAGCCCGCCTCCAGCATTCTGGCCTGATCCTCGGCTGACACGCCATGGCCCCAGGCCAGCGAGCTCATCAAGAGCGCAAAGACCACACTGATTCCTTTTAACATCAAGATTGTCCCCTTTGTTTAAACAGACACAAAGCTTCGCGACACGCACACCGGCGTCCGCAAAAGCCGTTACATTTTTATACCATGGTACACGCTGGCACTATCGCGCGGATGACATCACCACGATCTGACTAAGGATGACTTAGCAACGCCTCTACACCGTGATGAAGCACGTCCACGCTCACCAAACACATCAAGGCAATAACGCCGAACAACGCAACCATGAGTACATAAGATGGATCACGCCTAGACGCACCGCTGAGCAAATAATGCACGCGCGTCTCAACCGCACACTCTGCAAAACCACACTGCAACGCACCCGAGTTACCGGGCATCTCGCGATCACGCATGAGTCGGGTCACCTTCAGCAGCGTCTTGGCGACATCCACGCGATCAGCGCCTTGGGCAACCGCACGCTCGTCCGCACACTGCTCCATGCACAGCGACATCGCGCGGCGCAACGCCATTGCCACCCCTGCGGGAAAGAACGACGACAAGACACTGAAACCGAGTTTTTTGAGCGAATCCCGACGCTCAACGTGGGCCTGCTCGTGTTGCCTGACGACCTGAAGCTCTCGCGCATTCAACTGCGCCATCAAGGCCGTACTGATAAACACATGCGGAGCCCACAAGCCCGCCGAAAAAGCCTGTGGTTCACGGCTCTCCAGCAAACAGTCGTCGTTCAGTGCGAGCGTGAGTAAACGGTAGGCGCGCACATGATCTGCGGCT
>DOIU01000360.1 GCA_003511825.1 Gammaproteobacteria bacterium
TACTTCCAGTCGGGCGGTTGGGTGATGCTGCCGCTGATCGCGCTGACCATCGTGCTGTGGTACGCACTGGGCTATCGCTACGCGGTGCTGCGCGTGGCGCGTAGCAAGTACAGCGTGCGTCTGCTGCTTGACCGTTACCTCGATGGCAAGTGGCGACAGCCGCGCAGTTTGGTGGAGCATGCGCTGATGACGGCTGTCAGCCGCAAGCGTCTGCACGTCGCCCCGCTGCGCGCCCACCTGGTGACAGACTTCTGGCCCTATGAGCGCGAGTTGGAACGCTTCCAGGTGCTGATTAAGACCATTGTGATGATCGCACCCCTGCTTGGCTTACTGGGCACCGTCGGCGGCATGATCGAAACCTTTGACTCCCTGCAGGATATGGATTTGTTCTCCCAATCCGGCGGGATTGCCGGCGGTATTTCACAGGCGCTGGTGACTACGCAGTTTGGGCTCGCGATTGCCATCCCGGGTTTGTTGGTCAATGGCATGCTGAACAAGCGCAAAACCGACATCGAGCTGCAGCTTGCGCAGGTTGTGGATGTGGTTGAAGTCACCGATATCTCTCAGCAGAGGAAAAAACACCATGCGGTATAAGCAGCGCGCCAACACCGATCAAGAGATCAATATCTCGCCGTTGATTGATATCGTGTTTATTCTGCTGATCTTCTTTATGGTGAGCGCGACCTTTGTGAAGGACTTTGATCTCGATATCAATCGTCCCAAGGCGGCCAGCAGCACGCCATCCTCCACGAAGTCTATCCGCGTGCATATCGACGCGAACGGCGACACCTTCATTGATGGCCAGGCCACACGCGTTTGGGTGATTCAGAGTCGCGTGCGTGACCTGTTACGCGCGGGCACCACCGACAGTGTGCTGGTGGTCACTGACGACAATGTGCAGGCGAGCCGACTGATTGAGGTGGTGGACCAGTGCCGACTGGCCGGTGCCGCGAATGTGGGCGTGATCACGGAACTTGAAAGCGGTGTCTGATCGATCTTTTTTACAGCCCTGGCGCTTCCATGCGCAGGCTCTGCTGTGGATGCTGGTCGGCAGTGGCTTGATCTTTTTCTGCCTGTATCTCATGAACCGCTTTGCTGAACCGCTTAAAGCCGAGAAAGCCACGCAGAGCACGACCTTTGAGGTGCAACGCCAGGAACGCCCAAAACCCAAGCGCGTGGTTAAACGCAAGCCGCAGAAGGCGCCACCTAAAATCACACCCCCACCCTCATTGACCATGGGCAGTGATATTGCCGGGCTAGATTTTGGTTTGCCGGCGTTTTCCCTGGATGACTTCTCACAGCAGGATCATGGCGATCTGCTCGGGAACACCGAGAACGTGGTCATGACCAGCGACCTGGTCGACTCCCCGCCCCGCCCACTCACACGTGCAGAAATACACTACCCGCGCCGTGCGAAAGCGCGTGAGATTGAGGGGTATGTCGTGATGAGTATTTTGATCGATACCAGCGGTCGCGTGACGCGTGCCAAAGTGATTGAGGCTGACCCGGCAGGCGTGTTTGAGAACGAAGCCTTAAGGAACATTGAGAAATGGATTTTTGAGCCCGCGTCCTATGACGGCCAGCCGGTCAAGACCTGGGCTAATCAGACCATTCGCTTTCAGTTAGGTTAGGGCCTGTAGACGCGTATCATGTTACTTCGGAGCCACCCAAAACGCCTGTGCCGCGCTGCGCTTGTGCTCGCCGCACTCTACGCCACCACCCCGTTCGCCGAAGAAGAAGCGGACTATCTGGGCTTGGCGGCCTTAATGATCAAAGACGGCCAGTACCTGCGCGCCGGTGAGTCGCTCGAAAAAGTCGACACCAGCGTGAAGAAGTTTGATTGGCAGCGCTACCACACATTGCGCGGCCTGGTGTATCAAGAGCAGGAGTTGCACCAGCAAACGATTGACGCCTTTACTGCCGCCCAGGCAGCCGGGCAAGAAGACCCGATTATCAATGTGTATCTCGCCAAGGCGTGGTTTGCGCTGGATGAACTTGAAAACGCCAAAGCGGCCCTGGACAACACCGGTGAGTTGCAGCAGACCTTGCCCGCCATTTGGAATCTGCGCATCGGCATTGCCCTGAAAGACGAAGACTATCCCTCAGCCTGGACGGTGCTCGACCAGACGATTGCCTTGTTCCCGCAGGAAAAAGCCTTCCAACGCCAGCGGTTCTTTTTGGCGATGCAACTGCAGCTGTTTAAAGAAGCCGCAGCCCTGGGGCGGGCGTATTTGCAGCAAGACAACGTCGACAAGGCCGACTACATCGCCATCGCCAATGCCCTGACCCGCAGTGGCGAGGCTGAAGCGGCGCTGGAGTTCCTAGAACAAGCACGCGCCCTCTTCCCCGATAAGCACGAGGTGTATCTCGCGCTGGGCCACGCCTACCTGGCGTTGGACCAAGTGCACACTGCCGCAGCCATGCTGGAAGCCGGCGCGCGCATCAAGCCGGCCATGTACAAAGACGCCGCAGAGCTGTATCGCCGCGCGAATAACATTGAGCGCGCCTTGTATCTGAACGCCCGGGTCTCCGACCAGGCAGAGAAGCTTAAGCAACGCTTGGCGATTTTTCTGGAAGGTCTGCATTATGAACAAATCGTCGCCATGCACGACGAACTGCTGCGTGTCAAACTGATGGACGACGAAAATATCCGCTACGCGCTCGCGTACTCACACTACAAGACGGGTGACTTTGAAGAAGCCGAAACGCTGCTGCAAACACTGACCAACCCGAGCTTGTTCCGCAAATCGGCTGAGCTGCGCAAGAGCATGGCCAGTTGCAATGATCTGCGCTGGCTGTGCTTGTGAGGGTGATGACGATGAGAGGGCGCATTGGTTTATCTCTGCTCGTGCTGCTGTGGAGCGCGACGGTTGTTGCTCAGGCAACGAATCCGGCGCTGCTGTCGCTGTACTTCTTTCAGGAAGGGCTACCGCAGCGCGACGTGAGTGTGCGCATTGGCGCCATTGAGGTTGGCAAAACCAACGAGTTTGGTGCCTTCCACGCCTGGATGGAACCCGGCGACCACACGATCAGCCTGCGCAATGCCAACGGCGACATCCAGCGGCTGGAGGTTGAGCTACTGGAAGGCGAGCGAATTCGGTACATCATCGCGCAACCCGATGTGGCACAACCGCCCTCGTACGACGTTGACA
>DOIU01000030.1 GCA_003511825.1 Gammaproteobacteria bacterium
CGGCCCGTCCCGTCGTGATGCGTGACCGACGGAATCTGTGCGCGGTACTGCTCCCTGATCGGTGAAATCAGCAGCATAAAAGGTGAGGCAACCTCTTGCTCAAACACCTCATTGACGCGCTCTTCGGGGATAACAGGGGCAAAAGGCCGAAACGGCTCGCGAAACTTCACCCGCGCATTGATGATATCGCGCATTTTGTCGAAGTTCGGATCGGCCAGAATGGAGCGATGCCCAAGTGCCCGCGGGCCAAACTCACAGCGCCCATCGACGCGCGCCACGATATGCCCTTTGGCCAGGGCTTCAGCGGTGCGGGACACGACGTCCTCATCCGATAGCTCTTCCACGCACAGCGTATCTGCATAGTGCGTTAAGGCATCGGCGACGGTTTCGCACGGATAGCGTCGGCCCAAATCCGCCCGCGTCATGACCGCCCGACGCGTCCCCCGCTCCTCGGTGGCATACGCCCAGAGGGCGCAACCGGCCGCAATGCCCGCGTCGCCGGCAGCCGGATAGGTAAAGATATCCTCGAGCTGTGCCTCTCGCAGCAGCAGATAGTTCGCAACGGAGTTCAAGGCGACGCCGCCGGCGAGGCACACATGCGTGAATCCATGCGCTTTGCGCGCCAACTGCACGATGTGGAGCAAGGCCCGCTCCAGCTCATCCTGCACCTTAAAGGCGAGATCCACCATATACGGGCGCAGATACGCTTTGCCCGCGCCGTCGTCGTAGAGTTTTTCGAGCGCGGCGACTTCGAGGAAGATGTCATACGCGGGAATCTTCAGGCTGTAACTGTCGGCCTGCGTCTGAATCCACTGGCGCCACTGAGGTTGTGGCCCGCCGTAAGGCGCAAGCCCCATGAGCTTCCCCGATTCAGGCACGCACACACCGCCTTTGAGTTCGGTGACAAAGCCGGCCTTGCGGGCAATGTACTCGTAGATAAAGCCCAAGGTCGATAGCTGGGCCAAGTGGGCTTGGACTTTCTCTGCATGGATCAGATCCAGCCTGGTCCCTGAACCCTCGTACAACGAATACGATTCCGTGAGATTATCAGCATCCGTGCTGCCCGATGCGTCAGCGACCAACACCAGCGCTCGCTCGAAGCCCGATGGCCAGAAGGCGGTGTAAGCATGAGCGAGATGATGACTGGGCATCGTGAGAATTTTTTCGTGTTGCGCCTTGGGCAACTTACGCCTGAGAATATCCGCGCCGTAGTCCTTTCCTGGCATGTTCGCCACCACGGAGGCAATGGCGTCCCAGCCGATACCGACGCTATCCATACAATAATTGATCGCTTCCAGCGGCAACTCCATATGCGTTGGATCTGCACCAGACTGCGCGGGAAAACCGACGCTATGCTTATACCGATCAAGCCGCTCCTGCTGAATAGCAACTACCACCTCACCATCCACTACCAATGCCGCAGAGCGATCATGCCCCAGGTTTACACCTAAATGGAACTTGGTCATGTTGTTTCCCTTTGGTGATCACGCGTTACGAAAAAAGCGTGTCCTAAATGTATTTAGAGTGTGTATCGATTTACCAGGTCTTCGAGAACATCCATCGTTAAGGGTCTTGTTAAACAATCATCCATTCCCGCCGCGACCCCTCGATCTTTATCACCCTCATCCGGGCTCGCGGTAATACCAATAATGGGAATGTATGCGTGATTTGCCGAACGCCTGATGGCTTCAGTCGTGGCGCAGCCATCCAATGTTGGCAATCGCATGTCCATGAAAATTAAATCAAAGGTTTGTGAATTCAGATAGCGCAGCACCTCATTGCCATCGGTGGCGACGAGCACATCACACCCCAGCGCGCTGAGCATATCCAAACCCACGCGTTGATTAATTTCATTGTCCTCCACCAGCAACACGCGACGTTGACCGGTGGAGATGGCACTGATGTGTGTGGGGGGTGACTCTGATCCGGTATACGAGGCCGTCGGTGCATCTTGCAACAACACTGAGATGTCCGACCAAAAGTCATCCACCAAGTCGTTACATTTGCAGGTGAACCCCTCTAAGGACTGCAACGTCTGTTGTGAATCGGCAAGTCTGCTGACGGTTTGCGTGAGCGATGTGTCTGTGCTGTCCCCGCAGGCGTCGAGGAGATCAGCAATGACGCGCAGGTGTTCAGAAGTGTTGCCACTGCTGTAGGTGATGCCGATCAGTGGCGTCCGTATATCATGCACAAACTGGGCGATGCGCCTGCGCAGCCGCTCTCGCTCATCGGCAGGCATCTCAACATCGTTTCCCATAAACCGTGACTCCTTGGACCCTATACCTGACCCGTACCACAGTGCCGGCGCCATGGCCAGCTGCCGATCCATTTACCGGAAACGCACGCGATTGAATGCATCAATGCGGTGGTGGTGACGATACCAACAAACCGATTCGAAGAATCAGACAACCACGACACGCACTGACGCAATTAAAAAGCAATGGGTAATGCGATGTATGCCTGAGAAAAACGCAGTTAAGGGTGACATATCCGCGAGGTGATATCAACTCAGACGCGCTGGAGCAGCGTCTTGCAAAAAAGGCCTCATTAAAACGTAAGAATAACTTTCTTTTTAAAAACAGAGAGGATGGCTCAGTCCGTGACCAGACGGAAACGCTGCAGCGCTTCACCATCTGTTGCATGACGGCACAGCAATCACAGACCTTAATCAATAAACAGCCACCCACATCCGAATTAAAAAAACAGAAACCTGTGGGCGGCTGATAACCAGCACCTCTGCCAATACGCAATCAGTGCGTGTGCTCTGGGTAATAGGGCAATAGTTCGCGTATTGCGCTCTCGAGGCTATCAACGGTTTTTTGCTCGGCGTGCTGTTTGACCTTCATCGCAGCGACAATCACCGCGTGGTGACGCTGTAAGCGCTCAAGGTAATCTTTTTGCGTGGCCTTCACGCGCTGGGTCAGAAAATAATCGCTGATTGTCGAAATAATATTCTGTGCGTGCTTTTCTTTATTCATCACCCAACGCACGAGCTGATTGCTAGACTGCGGGTCATCTTTACCCGAGAGTTCAATGATTAACGAGACGGATTTGCGCGCAGTCTCCGCGTCTTCAAGCATCAGAGAAACACGCGCATAGTCATCATAAATACCACATGGAATTTGGCAATGACTCAATACAAGTGGGGAATAACTGAAAAACGAAAAAAAAACAAAAAATAAAATGCGGATAAGGTATTTCATTGGCTGTGATGTCCTATCTCAATGAGCGCCCTGAAAATAATCATCAGGCGAAAGCCAGGGCTGTCACCATCGCCCTAAAACGCAATCTTTTCCCTAAAAAAAACGAGCGAAGATCACGCCCCAATCGCGGTATGGGCGACTCTGCGAATGCCATAACGCGACGCGCGGAACATTATAGAGTCACCGCTCGGGATGTGCCACCACGCGACAGCCTTGACTAAAAATACATACCCGCCCCTGCCCTCGACCACAAAGCAAGCACCGTGGCGTCCGCGCCACGATGCTGACCACTCAGCAGCACCTGTGGGCGCTGACATGGCGCGCGATGAACACCCGGCCCAACGCGCACAAGGGCCTGCCACTGCGAGCCAAGGCGGTCTATAATGGCGGCCCAGATGGAAACGGATTGCCATGATGAGTGCCCCGCAGGCATGGGCACTCAGGACCAGTTCTGGTTCTAAGGGGAACGGTGGTTAGCAACACGGCCAAGTGAGCGCAACGGTCACTTTGGACGCTTCGCCAGACGACGACCGTTGGAGCATCTCGACCACCAACACCGAAGACAACAGATTGAAGATTCTTTTTATCCCGACATCGGGCCCCAAAGGCGCTGGCGAGTATATCCGGTCATTGACCATTGCGCAGAAGCTGCAGCAAAGCCTCGACGAGGTTGACATCCTGTTCATTCTCAACCGTCACGCCAAATACTTGGATGACGTCCCCTTCCCTGCGCGACTCATCGATAAAACCCCCACACTCAGCGTGGATGCTGTCAAAGCCATCATCGCTGAAGAGCGCCCGGATTTGTGCGTGTTTGACAGCAGCGGCCGAACCTCACTGTTCGCCCACCTCAAGCAACACAACATCCCCGTTATCTATGTCAGCTCGCGCAACACGACCCGCAAGAAAGCCTTCCGCTTTCGCTGGCTCAAGCTGATTGATCAGCACTGGATTGTGCAGCCTGTGTTTGCCAACGGCCCGCTCACTCTGTGGGAAAAAACCAAACTCAAACTCACCGGCGCACACCCGCCGGCGTTCTTACAAACCGTATACCCCGAGTCCGAGCCTGATCGCCGCGCCAGCCTTAAGCGCGACATCGGCCTCGGCGACGGCCGCTACATCCTGTTCTCCTCCGGTGGCGGTGGGCAGCGTGGAAACGGGCCGCAGCCGCCCGACATCTTTGCCCAGGCCGCACAGACCGTCGCAGCAAAAACCGGGCGTCAATGCGTC
>DOIU01000027.1 GCA_003511825.1 Gammaproteobacteria bacterium
CATCAGCGAGCGTTACAGCAAAGTCTTGGGCAGCGCGGTCAACCCGGTCCTGCGAGAAGGTAACTCAGATCGTCGCGCCCCGAAGGCGGTTAAAAACTACGCGCGCAAACACCCTCACTCTATGGGCACATGGAGTCCTGCATCGCGTACACACGTTTCCCATATGCGCCACGGTGATTTCTACCATGGCGAAAAATCCATGACCCTCGATCGCGCACGCAATGTGAAGATGGACCTGGTCACCAAAGACGGTGAAACCATTGTGCTCAAGCCCAAGGTGGCTTTGCAGGATGCCGAAATCATTGACAGCATGTTCATGAGCAAACAGGCGCTCTGCGAGTTCTACGACGAGCAAATGGAAGACGCGCGCGAAACTGGCATGATGCTCTCTTTGCACGTTAAAGCGACGATGATGAAAGTCTCACACCCCATCGTCTTTGGCCACGCGGTCAAAACCTTCTACAAAGAAGCGTTTGAGAAACACCAAAAACTGTTCGACGAATTGGGCGTGAACGTCAACAACGGCCTGGTGAACCTCTACGAAAAAATCGAGACCCTGCCCCGCTCACTGCGCGAAGAGATTCACGAAGACTTGCATGCGTGTCACGAGCATCGCCCCGAGCTGGCGATGGTGGATTCAGCCAAAGGTATCTCTAACCTGCACGCCCCTAACGACGTGATCGTTGACGCCTCCATGCCGGCGATGATTCGCTCCGGCGGCAAGATGTGGGGTGCAGACGGCCGCACCAAAGACACCAAAGCAGTCATCCCTGAGTCTACCTTCGCGCGTATCTACCAGGAGATGGTGAACTTCTGTAAGACCAACGGCGCGTTTGATCCAGCGACCATGGGTACCGTCCCCAATGTTGGCCTGATGGCGCAAAAGGCAGAAGAATACGGCTCGCACGACAAGACCTTTGAAGTCCCGGCTGCCGGTGAAGCGCGCATCGTCGATCTCGAGACCGACGAAGTGCTGATGACACAAACGGTTGAAGAAGGCGACATCTGGCGCATGTGTCAGGTAAAAGATGCGCCGATTCGCGATTGGGTCAAGCTTGCAGTCAATCGTGCGCGCGACTCCGACACGCCCGTTGTTTTTTGGCTGGACCCTTACCGCCCGCATGAGAACGAGCTCATTGCGAAGGTTCACACGTACCTCAAAGACCATGATACAGAAGGCTTGGACATTCAGATCATGTCTCAAGTGCGTGCGATGCGTTATTCCCTGGAACGCGTGGTCCGCGGACTGGATACCATTTCCGCCACGGGTAATATTCTGCGCGACTACCTCACCGACTTGTTCCCCATTATGGAACTCGGCACCAGTGCCAAGATGCTCTCCATCGTGTCACTGATGAAGGGCGGCGGTTTGTTCGAGACCGGTGCCGGTGGATCTGCACCCAAGCACGTTCAGCAACTGGTTGAAGAAAACCACTTGCGTTGGGACTCACTGGGTGAATTCTTGGCGCTTGCCGTCTCCTTTGAACACCTCGCTAAAACCGGCGACAACGCGAAGGCTAAGATCCTGGCAACGACCCTCGACCAAGCCACCGAGCTGCTGCTGGACAACGGTAAGTCGCCCTCTCGCCGCACCGGTGAGCTGGATAACCGAGGCAGCCACTTCTATCTGGCGATGTACTGGGCGCAATGCCTGGCAGAGCAAAGCGAAGACGCCGAGCTACGCGATCAGTTCGCACCGCTGGCGGCAACCCTGGCCGAGAATGAGCAAAAAATCGTTGAAGAGCTCAACGCGGCCCAAGGCAATCACGTTGATATCGGTGGTTACTACCTCGCTGACCCCGAGAAAATCGCCGCCGCCATGCGACCCAGCGAAACGCTCAACGCCATCATCAGCGACTAAGACGCCGCGTCGTAAGCTCGCCTCACTCGCAAACGTGCCCGCAGCGAATCGCGCTGCGGGCTTCTACCCAGCCGCATTTCTTAGAAATCAGTCTTATCAATGATGTCATTTGCTTGGGCACCAGTCCGAATAAGGACATGACATCTGTCTTAATACAAGCACTATCCCGACTCTTAAACCACATCGACAACCGCGCAATACTCACTTTTCCTGAAACAGAAGCGACCATAACAGCCAACCTTTTCCCGGAAATACGTGAAGCGATATAGGGCACAGGCTCCTATTCATCCCGAGAGAAGCGGACATGTCTGGCTCGAACGGCTGTGATAATGGCGAGTCAGCGTCTTTTCAAAAAACCGGTCAGAGGTATTTGCCGACGATGTACACGACGCCCAATCACCGTCGTCAGGCTAATTATCTAACCTGACTGCGCACTCGGATTTGAACGGAATGACCAGCTCTTGATCGTCGATTGAGCAATCCACTGTGCATGATAATGCCCCGTCAGCGCCATCAGCTCATCGTGTCTGCCCTGTTCGACAATCTTCCCCTGATCCAGCACGACAATCTGATCGGCATGGCGAATGGTCGACAACCGATGGGCGATAACCAGCAGAGTCCGGCCTCGAATCAGATTGCTCAGCCCGCGCTGTATCAGCAATTCATTTTCCGGATCGATGGAGGCGGTCGCCTCGTCGAGGATGAGTATCGGCGCATTGCTCAGTATCGCTCGTGCAATAGCGATGCGCTGACGTTCACCGCCGGAGAGTTTGGCTCCATTCTGTCCGACCTGAGTGTCGTATCCGTGCTCCAGCGCAATGATAAAATCATGACAGCAAGCCAGACGAGCGGCCTCTCGCACTTGTTCATTCGTAGCCTCAGTCCGGCCCATACGGATATTGTTCATCACCGTATCGTTGAACAGATAGACTTCCTGAAAGACCACACTGAATAGCGACGATAACTGCTCCTGAGTCAGGCCTCTGATATCGCTTCCGCCGACACGGATGCAGCCGTGATCAACATCGCGAAAGCGCAGCAATAGATTAGCGATGGTGGTCTTGCCGCTTCCCGAAGGCCCA
>DOIU01000187.1 GCA_003511825.1 Gammaproteobacteria bacterium
TAAGGCGCTGTGGCGGCGTGACGCGGCCGCGACTCGTGAAACATGATCCATCCGAGATAGGCGATAGCGATCGGGATCAAATAGCCCATATACCCCAGCAGATAGTAGGTCACATCAGCAAACCACGCGCCCGCAACGCCGCCGACATTGAGCACGCGCGCACCCAAACCGGTATGTGACCAGCCCGGATCAGCCACATGAAAACTCGACAAGGCCAGGAGTAGCAGTAACGACAGGGCCAGCAGCGTCAGACCGGTCAATTCTTGAATACCTCGGGACAAATGCCCAAAGGCTGCCGTACCACGCCCGCCCGCAGCCGCCGCACGCGAAGGCTTACGAGTCGCGATGCTTTTGCGCGAGCGGGTGGACGCACGGGCCGTCTTTTTGCCGGTGCTGCGAACGGGTTTTTTACGGGTTGCTTTCTTTTTTGCCTGTGCCTGTGCCAATGAACTGTCCACGCAAGATTGCACGACCGCTTGAGAAATGGCAGACGCGCACCAAAATTGTTACTTGAATCCCTGAGTTTAGCAGAAGAATTCGATACATCCGGGCGCATACCTCCACAGGCTTTCTTTACTGCCCGAAAGCGATTCTCTACTATTAGGGCCCGTTTGACACCCCGACCCGAACGGCACAACACCGCGCTGACGCGTCCGGGGCCTATCTATCGTTATGGAGCTTCAAATGAGTGAATCCAGACATTGCCGACTGCTGATCCTGGGGTCTGGCCCTGCTGGCTATACGGCCGCAGTTTATGCGGCGCGCGCCAACCTGAACCCCGTGCTGGTCACCGGCATGGAGCAAGGCGGCCAACTGACAACGACCACGGATGTGGACAACTGGCCGGCAGCGTTTGAAGGCATCCAAGGCCCTCAGCTGATGGAAGATTTCCGCAAACACGCCGAGCGCTTTAACACAGAGATCATCTTCGACCATATCAACACGGTGGATTTCAGCCAGCGCCCGTTACGACTGGTGGGCGACAGCAGCGAATACACCTGCGATGCGCTGATCATCGCGACCGGCGCCAGTGCGATGTACCTCGGCCTGCCCTCTGAGGAAGCCTTCAAAGGCAAAGGCGTCTCCGCCTGCGCCACCTGTGACGGCTTCTTTTATCGCAACCAGAAAGTGGCGGTCATTGGCGGGGGCAATACCGCCGTCGAGGAGGCACTCTATCTCTCAAACATCGCCAAGGAAGTCACCTTAGTGCATCGCCGTGACGCGCTGCGCGCAGAAAAAATTCTCCAAGACCAGCTCTTTGAGAAAGCCAAGAATGGCAATATAACACTGGAGTGGAATCATACCTTGGACGAAGTGCTCGGCGATGCCACGGGCGTCACTGGCATCCGGGTGCGTCACGCGCAAGAGGACACCACCAAGGACATCGATCTCATGGGCGTGTTTATCGCCATCGGCCACAAGCCGAACACTGCCATTTTTGAGGGACAACTGGACATGTCAGGCGGCTATATTCGCGTGAACAGCGGCTTGGAAGGTAATGCCACCGCCACCAGTGTCGATGGCGTTTTTGCAGCAGGCGACGTGATGGATCACGTGTATCGCCAGGCCGTCACCTCGGCGGGCACTGGCTGCATGGCGGCGCTGGACGCGGAAAAGTATCTCGACGCCTTAGCCGACTAAGGCCATTGGGGGTGCGCATCATGCACCCCCGCCCAAAGGTTGCACACTGTGGAAATTCACGTCCACGACTCACTGGACGCTGTCGATCAACATGCCTGGAATGCGCTGAATACGGACGACAGCCCGTTCTTGTCGCATGAGTTTTTGCATGCGCTCGAAACCTGCGGTTGCCTCGGTCGCGACCACGGATGGTATCCCCGGTATTTCATGTTGCAGGACGAGACCGGGCTGATCGCTGCCTGCCCCACCTACATTAAAACCAACTCCTATGGCGAATTTGTGTTCGACTGGGCTTGGGCAGAGGCCTATGAGCAACACGGTGTCAGCTACTACCCCAAATTGATCAGCAGCATCCCTTACACGCCGGCTGCCGGTCAGCGGCTGTTGTGCCATCCCGATCATGATCACACCCAGCTCGCGGGCCTGCTGCGGGACGCCGTGCTGAAATTCGCCGAGGAGTCCCAGTTGTCTGGGGTTCATTGGCTGTTCACAGACACGCGGGATACTGCGCTGCTGGCCGAAACCGGTCTTCATCTGCGCATGGATTGCCAATACCATTGGCAGAACCGCGGCTATGGTTGCTTTGACGACTTTCTGGCCGACTGCACGGCGAAACGACGTAAGACACTGCGTCGAGAGCGCCGCTCGGTTCGAGAACAAGGGCTGGAGATCAGCGTACGCAGCGGCGATTCGCTCAGCCCGTTGGAATGGAAAACGGTCCATACCTTGTACACGGCCACCTTCGACCGCAAATGGAGTGAAGCATCGCTGAGCCAGGACTTTTTCCTCACTGCGGGGCGCACCTTGGGAGAGCGCATGGTGATTGTGTTCGCGCACCAGGGTGGCGATGTGGTGGCCTGCGCCGTGTTGCTACGAAGCCGCGACACCTTGTACGGCCGCTACTGGGGTTGCACCAAAAAATTCAAAGACTTACATTTTGAACTCTGCTTTTACCAAGGCATTGATTACTGCATTGCAGAAGGGCTCTCCCGATTTGAACCCGGCGCACAGGGCGAGCATAAGATCATGCGCGGCTTTGTGCCGACCCCCACGTGGTCAGCCCACCGCTTGTTTCATCCGGGCTTTAATGATGCCATTGGGCAGTACATTCACCAGGAGCGGCAACTGATGGAAAAACGTTGTGAATCACTTCATGATCTGTTGCCGTTTAAACGCGACCACAAGACAAGCTCCGTATAATTCTGACTCTTATGCCCGTTCCTTTTTTACCCCCTAACGATGATGCCACGCCGTTTCCGGATGTGGAGCAAGCGTTGCCTGAGCCCAACGGGCTGTTGATGGCCGGCGGCGCGCTCAGCCCCGCCCGGCTGATCAATGCTTACCGCAGCGGGATTTTCCCGTGGTTTGAAGAGGGAGAACCCATCTTATGGTGGTCACCCGACCCCCGCTGCATCATTTGGCCCGATCAGATTCGCGTGAGCCGCAGCCTTGGAAAAACGTTACGAAAAGGGCATTTAGAAATCGCACACAACACGGCGTTCCGCACGGTGATGGAGGCATGCGCCGAACCACGCGCACGCAGCAGCGGCACCTGGATTACGAACTCCATGGTCGAGGCGTATCAAGCACTGCATAGCCTGGGTATTGCCAAGTCATTGGAAGTCATCTGCGAGGGAGACGTCGTTGGCGGTTTGTACGGTATTGAGATTGGCGATGTGTTTGTGGGTGAATCCATGTTCAGCCTGGTCTCGGATGCCTCGAAGGTCGCCCTGGTGCACTTAGCCCGCGACTGCGGCTACCGCCTGATCGACTGCCAACTGAGCACACCTCATTTGATCAATATGGGCGCTGAGGAGATCTCGCGGGCGGACTATATTGCGTACTTAAAGCGCTTCGGCAAACTGGACTCGCCACCGCTTACGCCCAGCCCCGAACCTCGCAAGATTAGGCTGGTCTAACACACCCATGTAAGACCGAAACGATCATCGGGTTCAGACTGATGCCTGTGTCGCGATCTGCGAAGAAATCCCTCGTAAAAACTCGCCGACGCCCGATGAGGTATAAGAACGGTGATAGGGATGCACCCAACATTGTAAGGACCCGATGAAAACGCAACCACGGCCAATACTCCCCTGCATTCTCGATATCGAAGCGTCTGGATTCGGGGCGACAAGCTATCCCATTGAAGTCGGCCTGGCGATGCCGGATCAATCCCGATTTTGCACCCTGATTACCCCACCGCCCCACTGGACGCACTGGGATACAACGGCAGAAGACACGCATGGGATTTCGCGGGACGTGCTCGCGGAATATGGCCGGTCACCCCGTCGCGTCGCTGAAGCGCTCAATGCACGGTTACGGGGCATGACCGTTTACTCGGACGGATGGGTTGTTGATCTACCTTGGTTACGCACGCTGTACCATGCAGCCGGTCTAACCATGACCTTTACCCTAAGCCCGCTCGAAGCCATTTTACAAGAGGCGCACCTGGCACTTTGGTACCCAACAAAGTCTAAGGTACTCGATACGACAGAAGTTCAGCGCCATCGCGCCAGCACCGATGCCATGGTCATCCAGATGACCTACGCAGCCTGCAGCACAGTCGTCCATGCAGCCGACACCAACACGAACGATCACAGTGAGCTGCTAACCACGTCAACAAACGCTGAGCACTAAGAACCTCGCCAAGATTTATCTGCCTACTGCGATGTTGCTGAGTTTGGCCAGATTTCTCCCCGATTTTCGTTGCGTAGGACTCGCTATGCGCCTCAAATCAGCTAACTCTCGCTACGATACATAGATCTTGAACAGCTGCTAAGCAACGCCGCAAGACGTGCATATCAGACAACTACTCTTGTCTGTCCATGTTCCAAGTCAGACTGACAAAGGCATGGCGTGCCAGACCATTGATACCGCTGTATGGCGCACGGTAGGTTTCGTTAAAGAGATTGCGTATGCCCGTGCTGAATCGCCATGCCCCGCTGTGAAAACCCGCATGGAGACCCATCAGAAAATACGGGTCGAAACCCAAATGCTGTTTGACGGGCGGTTTATCCAGTACATACTGCAGCTTGATTTTCGCCCACGGCTGCCAAGCGCCATCAAATTCGCGCCGATAGCTGACATTCATATCAATCGGATAAGCTGCGGACCGCACGAAAACATCGTCTGACACGATATCGTTGTAGCTCGCACTCGCGCTGAAATCGTGGCCTGGCAGCGTGTATTGAAAGGTCAGCTCCGCGCCGCGATTGGTGATTTTGTCAGCATTGTAGTAAAGATTGTAGATATCAAAGAATTCGGTTTCCTGGTCATTAAACTCACCGTTTTCTGGATCACAGAACCCCAAGCGGATACACTCGGCCAGTCCGTCTGGGTTTTTCAGCGTCCGGACTTGTTTCGTCCAGATGTAGTTCTTAAAGCGGCTGTAGAAGATACTGGCGGACAAGAACCGCTGTGCATCCAGGTACTTCCAAGCGAATTCCACGTGCTCGCCCTCTTCAGGTTGCAAGCCTAAACCGCCGCCCAGCGTACCACCAAACGCATAGCGCTCCATGAGATCGGGGCTGCGATAGGTAGAATTCAGGTTGATGGAAACATTGTGTCGTTCATCAAAGCTGTACTGTGCGCCTATCGCCCAGGTCGGTTCTGTCACTGTTTTTGAGGGCGTGATACCGGATATGCCCAGCAATTGTTCGGCAACATCGGCATTGGCATCAGCCAGCAACCGCTGCCGCGTCGTCCAACGATTCCAACGCACGCCCCCAAACAGGGTCAGCTGATTCAATTGGAGTTCGGTGTTGGCATAGAGGCCGGCATAGTCTTGCTCCGAGTACACCAAGGTCTCCGCCTCATCGCGGATCAGTTCAACCCCCATGCGATTAAGCCAGTCGCCCTGCGTATGAAACGTACTCAGGTTAAGTTGATCCGTCTCCAGCCGCACGCCGAGCGCCTGAGCGCCGATCATTTGTTTCTGTGTTTGATGTGCATACCGCACAATGACGTCCCGAAAGTTTCCCGCACGTTCTTTTCGATACGCCAACGCCTTGAGATCGTATTCCATGCGATCGTATTGAATGATCGTTGCATCGCTGATGGAAGGACCGTGAATCAAGGACATATCGCGCCCTGTCCAACGATCCCAGTCGAGGTCTACTCGGCCATCATCGCCTATTTGCCCACCCAGACGCAGGGTGGTCGAGTCGGACTGATACCCCAGGTCGTGGGTTTCAATGTAGTTGGCGCGCAGCGAGTTATAGAAGTTGGCCTCGGCAATCGCGAGCTTTTTGCTCGACTCGCCTTTGATGTTGTAATCACGGGATTCTGTATTGTCATACGTAAAGCGGGCGCCGAAACGCCCGGTGCCGCCTTGTACTCGGGTTGTATATTTGGATTTTTCATAGCCACCGTCATAGGCAGCCGTTTGACTGAGTGACCACCCTTTGGAAAGATGCGTCTGATGGGTTTTAATATCGACCACGCCACCGGATGCGCCCGGATCATAGACGACCGACGGACTTCCCTTCACGACTTCAATGCTACTGACATTGGCAATATCAATCATGCCTGTCTCACCCGATCCTGTGTGAGTCAGGCCTTGATTGCCAATTTTGACCCCATCGACGATAGAGACGACTCGAGCCCCCTGCAGTCCGCGAATTTTGATTTGTTTATTAAAGGCACCGCTTTCCGTGACGGTAACGCCAGGTGCATCCCGTACCGCCTCTGCAATATCGGGCGTGCTCTCCTCCAGGAGCTGCTGGGTATCAATGAGAAAGCTGCTCCAAGGCTTATGGAAAAGCGCTTCCTGGTGTTTTAAACGTTCATTCTGAACATCGCTAAAGACACTCACCGGATCGAGCGTTACGCCTTGCTCATCCTCCTCGGCAATCAACGGCACCGGCTGTACCCACAGCCAAAATCCGAAAAGCAGGAAACGGGAAGCAAGATGATTCATAGGACGCTAACGACGAAGCCAGGGAACACTGGGCGCCGATTGCGCCCAATCATGACGAACATACCCAGACTAGTCGATGATCCAGCTGCCGGAGATGTGGTTAACCTTAACCAGAGACCCATCTGAGTTGGACGCACCGCTAACCAGGTAGGGAGTTGCACCGTGCGCGGCACTCATCTTCAAGCCGAAAAGCCCACCCACACCAGCGCGATTGTCGGTCGAGCTGCGGGCAATCACGCTGAAGAGGGTTTCACCTTCCGCCTTGATATCGCTGTCATTGCCGATGACAACATTGTTGGTCGCATCGATCACATCGCCGGTACTGCGCTCCCACAACAACACGGAGCCATCAAACGTCCCGTCTGAACCAAAAGCGGTACGCTCAAAGTACATGCGCCCCAGGATACTCGTGACCGACGGGTCGTCCACGGAGACATCAATATCCCCGAGCGGCATTTTGTAGACGGTGTATACGCGAGAGCTGGTGCTGTTACCCACCGATTGATTCAGGTAAGCGTGATCGCCAATGACAACCGGTGGCACGCGGTAGGCCGTCAGGTAAGGAATATCGTTTTCTAGCACCGTATTATCGAAGGCTGTTTTTGTGGTCGTCACGTCGTTTGTATTGAGCCACCCTTGCACATACTTCATGCAGTTGTATTCACTGCCACAATCGTCCCCACCGTTAAAGTGCGCACCTTCTAACAACAGATTGCCATCCCGAACCACGTTCAATGACAGATGCAGGGAACGGCCCGTGTCTGTTTCATTGGACGCATTGCCATGATCGATGCCATCACCGTTGTCATAGACTTTGACGCCTTCAGTGCCGGTCAGCTTCAGCACCATGGCATGCTTGTGCAGATAAACGTGCAAGCCATACGCATCATAGGGCCCTGGTGCGACGGGTTCTTGTGTGTCCAGGTCATAGTTGATGGCAACATAGGCGCTGTCGCCTTCAGTAACCACGGATTTGGCATTCATGAGGTTAAAAAAGTCTCGGAAAAGACCACTCCCGTGGCCCCCGTCGCTGTATAAGGACAGTGTGTGGTGATGGTGATCAAAGTTCGCGGGGAATGTCACACCTGACACTTCAGTCAGGGTATTGTCTGCCACGGCAAATGCGTAGATCGCCGATGAACCGTCTTTTGTCATATAGACGTATGACGCACTCTGGGCCAGCAGAAAGTAATTGCCATCCGCATTCGCGACATCGTTACAATTGGCCAGTGCCGTATCACAGACCTGCAGGAGATCGGA
>DOIU01000350.1 GCA_003511825.1 Gammaproteobacteria bacterium
CACGGACGTTCGGCAATCACGATAGCGCGCTTCGGCGCGGGTAAGCCTTCTATAGTCAGGTCGGGTTGATCGGGATTGAGGCACTCTGCCAATGACTCGTAACGCATCCAGTCGGTACTGCGTTGCTCCTTGACGTCCGTGATGCACTCGTCAATCACACGAACGTTTCTAAAACCGACGCGTCTGAGCCACAAGCTGAGCGCGGCGCTGCTGGGGATAAACCACACGTTGCGCATGCGCGCATAGCGTGATTCGGGCACCAGAACACAGGTTTCGTCGCCGTCAATCACCAACGTTTCCAATACCAGTTCGCCGCCGGGCCGCAACTGCCCCAGCAATTCTCGCAAGAAATCCATCGGTGAGCGGCGGTGGTAGAGCACGCCCATGCAAAAGACGGTGTCAAAGAACGCCGTGTCTTGAGGGAAGGCCTCCATCGCGAGCGGCGCCAAGTGGATATGGGGTTCCTTTGCATAGGTTTGCAGTGCCGCGAACTGACACAGAAACAACAGGCTAGGGTCAATGCCGAGTGCCAGTCGAGCGCCGCTCGCCCTGATTCGCCAGAGATGGTAACCATTGCCGCAGCCGATATCGAGCACGCGCCGATTGTTGAGCGGCGCCATCGCATGGGCGAGCCGATCCCACTTCCAATCCGAGCGCCACTCGGTGTCAATCGGTATTCCAAAGAAGGCAAACGGCCCTTTACGCCACGGCATCAGGCCACGCAGCGCGGCTTCCAGCGCGACCGATTGCGCGGGTGAGATTGCCAAGTCGCTATCGACGGCGACGGTGGCGGCATCGAGTGCCTTGCGCGTTGCCGTGAGGGGAGGGAGCTCTGCCAATGCCTGTTGCCAACGCGGCAAGTCGCCATGGCCGCGATCAATGCGCGCTTGGATGGTGGCGATCAGTCTGTCGCGCCAGGGTTCTGCCTCGGGGTCGTCGAGGCTGCTGCGAAGGTGGTCAAGATCAATCATGCGGGCGTCTTACTTCAAGGCAATCATGGAAGCGAAATTAAAACACTGGAACCACACCTCAACACTGCTGAAGCCGGCCTGCATCAGGCGCTCTCGATGCATGGCCAGCGTGTCCGCAATCAAGACATTCTCGAGCGCCGTGCGTTTTTGGCTGATTTCCAGCTCGCTGTAGCCATTAGCTTGCTTAAACGCGTGATACATATCCGTATGCAGCGCTTGCTGACGTGCATCCTCAAAGCGGATTTTCTCTGGCAGCACTAAGGCGCCGCCAGGCAGCAGACCGTCGCCGATGCGTGCCATCAGCGCTTGACGTTCGGTCGGTGGAATAAACTGGAGCGTGAAGTTCATCGCCACGACCGATGCGCGTTCAATGGCGACCCCATTGATATCGGATTCCAACAGGTGGATGCGGTCGCGATCAGGCGAGGCCGCCAGATGAGTTTGGCATTGGGTGATCATTGCGGGGCTGTTGTCCACGGCGATGATCTCACAGTCCATCTGACTGCGCGCGGCCGGGCCCATGGCAAACGCGGTGGCGCCCAATGAGCAGCCAAGGTCATATAACCGCGTTTGAGCGCGCGCATAGCGTTCTGCGAGCAGGCCGGTTTGGGCAATGATAGTTTGGTAACCCGGTATGGATCGCTTGAGCATATCCGGGAACACGCGCACCACATCGGCATTGAAGCTAAAACCGTCAATGTGGCCGAGTGGCGTCGCGTACAAAGAGTCTCGAGACGAGTGATCTGACATGGGAATAACGATGGGTCAGTTAGGGCGCCGCTTGCGACTCAGCACGGAGGAAATCATCAGCGATCTTATAAAACACCGCGCCCTTTTCAGAGTGCGGCCAATGCCCCGCGCCATCGATGGTCTTGGCGGTTACCTGGGGGAACAGGGCCGCGATGCCCGCACGATCAGACGTTTGTAAATAGTCCGAGGTTGCACCTTTAATAAAGAGTGTCGGGCCTGAGTAGGGCATATCTCCCGTAATGCCACCAATAATGTGGGCATAATTGCGATGAATAGCCTCAAGGTGCATTTTCCAGCCAAAGCCCGTGCCTTCACGGCGCAGGTTCTTCAGCAAAAAAGCGCGAATGTTCGGATCGTCAACATGCGATTTGAGTTGTGTATCGACATCGCTGCGACGTGAGAGTTGTGCGAGGTTGAGGGCGAATAGACCTTCAAAAATACCCTCGTGGTGCGGTGCATAGGCTTTGGGCGCGATATCGACCACCACCAGACGGCTCACCCGCTCAGGGGACGTCAGCGCCACCTGCATGGCCGTTTTGCCCCCCATGGAATGACCAATAAACGCGGCTTGCTCGACAGCGTGTTCTCCCATCGTCGCAATGACGTCAGCTGCCATGTGGTCGTAGTCCATCGCCTCATGATGGGGAGATTGCCCGTGATTCCGCGCATCCATCAGATACACAGTAAAGTGTTCGGCCAGCCGCTTGGCCTGAGATCCCCAGTTTTCCCAACTGCCGAACAGGCCATGCAGAATCACCAACGGAGGGCCTTCGCCCATGATCTGGGTATGTAGTATCGTACTCATCCGACCATTTTAACCCAATGTTACACAGCAACAGAACCACAGTGATGGCCACAAATGGCAGGATGCATCGGTGATAGGCTGCTCAGGCGACAGTGGCGTGTGCGTTTTGCCGCATTCTGGTGGATAATGCGGTCTCGACACTCGGGCGGAATACCGCTACAGGCCAAATTTTGTACGTAAAAGCACTCGACAATTTGCGCAGGCTTGCGCACAGCGATCATGCGCATAGCCTTGGTGAACGGCTGATCGGTATCGAAAAGGAAAGCTTACGGGTTGCCAAAGACGGCAGTATTTCGCAACGTCCGCACCCACGTGGCCTGGGCTCTGCCTTAACCCACTCAGCGATTACAACGGATTATTCCGAGGCGTTGTTAGAGATTGTGACACCGCCGTTCGCCGACATTCGCGAAACCCTTGGCTACCTCTGCGACACCCACCGTTATATATACGCCAACCTCGAAGCGGACGAATTCCTGTGGGCGACCAGCATGC
>DOIU01000176.1 GCA_003511825.1 Gammaproteobacteria bacterium
GTGATGTGTTTGGGCGTTTCATGCGGGGCCTTAAGTAGATGTGTCTCTTAAGCCTCTACTCACCCGTTTTGTTTTTTGTCCCACTTGCCTATCGCGACGGTTGATCGAATCGAGTGCGGAACATATGAAGAACACGAGGCGATTCATAACAAAGGATTCATGATGGCAGGAAATCTCAAGAAGTTTGTAAATCCGCGTTTTATCAAGACGATTGATCTGGACTATATGCGCCGTTTGCTGGCGCGCCACGAAGGGCAGTATATCGGGTTTACGCTGGACGTTTTTAATCAAGACGAGGCGGAAACCCGCGAGGCGATTACGGACCTGTTGGCAGGATCGGAAGCAAAGTATCCCGAAGGTCTGCGTAGTGATCTGCACCGGATCGCCGAGTTGGGCACTGCAAAGGGGCTGGATATTATTCAAGCCCAGGCCGACCGACAGGGCATCAATCTGTTTCCCGATGCGAAAACCGGCGATGATGGGGCGCCGGACAAAAAGCATGATCCCAAACATCTGGCGCTGCGTGTATTTCTGGAGCATCCGGACCTGTTTGATGTGGCAACCGATTATCAGGCGATGATGACGGCGGACCGCCTGTCGGAATTCGCCGGTCGCAAGCGTGGCATTCCCGTTGATCTGACCGCTGACAAGGTGGAGGCATTTCACACGCGGGTGGCCGAGTTGTTCAAAGAATCCTTTCTGGGCGATTTTTGCCGCATCGGCGATTATGTGGACGGGGACGAGACAAACTTTGTCATCAGCCATGGCACGCTGGTGTCGACCATGCCGGTTGTCGAAGGGCAGCAGGAAAAGGTGATCAGCCTGCGCGGTGTGACCCAGGCCATTTTACGATATTCGGAAGACACCGGCATTCTGAGGTTGGCCCGCATAAAGGTGGCGCATCAAAAGGACATCGCCGAAGCCTTCGCCGATATTGTGCTCGATGAACCGGGCATGTTTGCTCGCGATGATGCGCAGGAGCTTTACTCGTTGGAGGTCGTGGAAAAGGCTGGTGCCGGTTTTGCCATGGATCACCAATATGATCCGGCCATCGACAAGGTGCTGATCATCGAGGCGGCGGCAGACCTGATGGTGCCGGGCAAGGACGGGTATCCAAAAGTGGCCCGCACCCTGCGGTCGCGCGATCTCACTGGCAAGGCGCTGGCGCATTTTAGCGAAACGCCGGTGGGGTTTGGCGGCTCCTGGGTGCTGGGCGAGATGGTGCTGCGGGTGTTCTTCAAGGGTGAAGGCACGCGCAAGCCGCAGGTCACGGTGAAAATCCGCCCGCCAAGCGTGGTGCAGTTCCGGCGAACCCAACACGAAGCCCGGGTGATGGAGCTGATTGAACGAAACGGCATGACACAGGACCGTGATGATTACGACGTTATTGAAGCTGCTGAATGACGCCGGTGACACGGCGGTGCTGTCCGGCTCTGCCGCTCGCCCGAATTTCGGGCGGGTATTCGATCGCCTGCTGAAAGCGCGCATTCTTGTGGAGCAGGCCTCGCTGGAGGAATGGGACCTGTGCAACGGGTGCGAATGCGGCCTGCTTGCTCGTCCGGTCAGATCGGAGGGGGACAGGTTTCGGGCTGATTGTCCGCTCGACGCCAATCGCGATGTTGGTCTTGAACGGGATGATCTTCGGGTGTTTGAAATCGGCATCGCGGTTCTGATGGGCGAGATCGCTACTGCTGCGGGCTTTGATCAGCCTCCTGTCGAAATTATCAAGGGCGTATGGTGTTTGGGCGAAACCCGATCCGGGCGCGGCATTTATTACGGCCTGAACCTTGCATCGCTGGATCGCAGCAGCCTGATTGCCATCATTCGCCAGTCAAACAAGACCGGACGAGCGACCATAATCGCGCAGAATGCCTCGCCAGCATCAAAGCAGTGGTTGCAGGAGGCCGGTATTGATCATGCAAAAGCCGACGACGTTGTTAAGCCCGCTGAAAACCGGCTGGGGTTGGTATTCGATCATCAGGCGCTTGACGCCGCAATGAGCATTCCGGAGTTGGTTGTTCGGCTTGAGGCTGCCCAAATTGAATGGCAAGGCCGGTCAGCCACATTTTCGCACCAGATATTTCCGGTGTTCCAGAGACTTCTGGAAAAAGCCGGCTCCCGCGATGCTATCGCTTCCGGTCCGTTTCTGGAGGATACCTCGGGGCGCGAGGCAA
The DNA here is from genome assembly GCA_003511825.1 of Gammaproteobacteria bacterium. Taxonomy (GTDB): domain Bacteria; phylum Pseudomonadota; class Gammaproteobacteria; order Granulosicoccales; family Granulosicoccaceae; genus UBA7957. The sequence goes on from DOIU01000176.1 coordinate 2,175, forward strand.
AAGACCTGATCAGAGAGCTTCGGGACCAAATGAAAACGGCGGGATTTTCGGATACCCAAAGCAAATCACTGATCAAAACGGCCAGAAACCGTGGATATTTTCTGGGGGTTGATGCGGAAAATATTGCGGTGATCGGCTGAGGTCGCGCTTGATACTATCACTGGGCATAATACGCACCCCAACCAATAGATGACAAATCCACCCGCGCCGGGTAGCCTGGCCCGCATGGCAGGTGAAACTTGGACAGACGCAGAAAACGACACAATCATTGCGGACTATTTCGCGATGCTTGCCGATGATCTTGCCGGAAAACCTTACAATAAAGCGCAGCACAATCGCGACCTGCAAGCTGCTATAGGGCGCAGCCGTGGCTCGATTGAGTGGAAACATCAGAACATCAGCGCGATCCTGATCGGACTGGGTGAAACATGGATCACCGGCTACAAACCGGCCTTCAACTTCCAGACACCTTTGGTGGATGCCGTTGCACGGTGGCTGGCAAACAATGCGGCGTGGGTTTCAAGAGCGCCCCAAGCTGCGCAAGCGAGCCACCTCAGGGAGGCAGGCGCGCTATGGGTTGGTCCTCCGCCCACCATGCGCAATGCGCCGCCACCCGAAGAACTGGACCAAATGCTGGGGATTGCCCGAAAATTCGATGTGGCCGAGCGCGATGAGCGAAACCGCACCCTTGGTCGTGCCGGTGAAGAACGCGTGCTGGCCCATGAGCGCGCCAGCCTGATCACGTCAGGGCGACCGGATCTGGCGGAGCGCGTTCGCTGGGTTTCCGAGGAGGACGGTGACGGGGCGGGATATGATATCGCAAGCTTTTCGCCCGAAGGCCAGAACCGCCTGATCGAGGTCAAAACCACAAATGGCTGGGAGCGCACGCCCTTCCATATTTCCAGAAATGAACTTGCGGTTGCCGAAGCGCAGCGTGCCGACTGGTGCTTGCTGCGGGTCTGGAATTTCGCGCGCGAACCCAAGGCTTTCGAGATTCGCCCGCCGCTTGATGCGCATGTCACCCTGACACCGACAAGCTTCCAGGCGAGCTTTCACTAGCGGCGACTTTCTGGTTCCGGAGCCTGTTTGAGGCCGGTGACCGCGAAAATCAGACCGATTTCCCCACCAAACCCCCACAAACTTCCCACCACAATCCCACCTGCAAGGCGCTGCAATTCGCGATGCTGAGGTCATCAATAACCGATGACCGAGGACCACAGCGATGCAGATCGAACTCTC
>DOIU01000334.1 GCA_003511825.1 Gammaproteobacteria bacterium
CTGCCCCTCGCCACCGATGTTGAACACACCGGCGCGCATCGGAATGATCACGGCCAGACCCGCCAGAAGCATCGGCGAGGCTTTGACCAAAGTATTTGAGAAACCCCAGTAATTCAGGAAGGATTCCAGAAACAGAACCTTATAGGCCTCAAACGGGTTGTGCCCATCCAGCAGGATAAGCACGCCGCCAACACTCAGCGCTAGAAGCAAAGCAATCGCAATCCGGCGTTGCATGGTGAATCTGTTCATTGTACCTCCTCCGGCGCTGCGGTCATCAAAAGCCCGATATCTTGGAGAGTTGTGTTTTCTGGGTCGACAACACCGGTGATCCGGCCAAAGGCGATCACGGCGACGCGGTCAGAGATGTCGAGCACATGTTCAAGTTCAGTGGAGATATAGAGAACCCCCACGCCGCTTTGGGCGACGGCACGGATCTGGTTCTGAACAAATTCCGTTGCGCCGACATCAAGCCCTTTGGTCGGCTGTACGACGACCAAGAGATTGCGCGCCCGGGCCACTTCACGGGCCAGAACGATTTTTTGTTGATTGCCGCCGGATAAAGCCGAGGCGTTCAATTTCGGGTCTGGGGGCCTGATGTCAAAACCCGCGACCACGTCGCTGGCGATCTCGTGCATCGCGCGCCGGGAAATCAGACCGCCAGACATGAACCTGTCTTCGCCAATAGATCGAAAGGCAAGGTTTTCTTCGACACTGAGCGACAGGACCAGGCCTTCGGCATGGCGGTCCTCGGGCACGAAGCCTATGCCATCTGCAATGCGCGAGGCGATGGAGGCGCTTGATATCTCCGTGCCATTAAGGTGGATGGCGCCGCTGGTTTGCCTTTTGAGGCCGGTGATCACCTCGCTCAGCTCGGTCTGGCCATTGCCGTCGATCCCGGCGATTCCAAGGATTTCGCCAGCCTTCACCGAGAGGGTCACATCCTGCAGGATTTCCGCGCCGCCTGGATCGGTCAGGCAGAGATCAGAGACAACCAGAGCGTCCGGTGCTGAACTGGTGTCGTTGCGCGCCTTTTTGGCGTTGGGCGTCTCGACCGTTTCGCCGGTCGGCTTTTCCCCCATCATAAGCGCTGACATCTGGGTCATGGGCGTGGTCGCAACCGGAAGAACGCCCTCGACACGCCCATGGCGCATTATCATGACACGATCGGCAATCTCGCGGATTTCATCGAGCTTGTGGCTGATGAAAAAGACAAGGCAGCCGTTGGCGACCAGCTTGCGCACCCCTTTGAGAAACGGCGCGACTTCGGTCGGGGCAAGAACGCTGGTGGGCTCATCCAGGATCAGGATCGATACATCGCGAAACAGCGCCTTAAGGATTTCCACCCTTTGCTTCATGCCCACGGGCATTTCCGTGACGCGGATGTCGAAATCGACGTTGAAGTCTAAGTCGCTGCAAAGCTGCCGGACGCGCGCCCGCGCGTCAGTCCCCCTCTTTGTGCTGGGCAAGCCGATCAGAATGTTCTCTTCGGCGGTCATCGCGCCGACCAGGCTGAAATGCTGGTGGATCATGCCGATCCCATGCTCAATAGCTTTTGCCGGGCTGGTCACCGAAACAGGTGTTCCGCCCAGTTTGATTTCGCCGTTATCGGGCTGATACAGACCGATCAGAACGCTCGCGAACGTGGTTTTCCCCGCTCCGTTCTCGCCCAGAATCGCAATGCACTCGCCCTTCGAGGCCAGCAGATTGACGTTGTGCAATGCACGAACGGCGCCAAACGACTTGTCGATGCCGGTGACTTTCAAAAATGGATCCACGACAACCTCCCAACTTTCACGCAAATTCAAGAGAGAATGCCCTTTCGTCTCAAATTAGGTTTTTTCACCTCACAGCTGAGAATTTCGCCCACATGTGAACTGGCAATCGGGTTAGAGTGGAGCGACGAAATAGCATCGCATCAGGAGAGCATAGCCACGCGTCATGGCGAAGATACCGTCGTTGAAAAGCATTCAGGCCTTCGAAGCGGCCTGCCGGCATCTGAGTTTCAAGGATGCCGCCGATGAATTATGCGTCACTCCAACCGCCATTTCCCATCAGATCAAATCGCTGGAGGATCAACTTGGGGTGCCCCTGTTTCACCGGCTGACCCGCGCCTTGAAACTGACCGAGGATGGGGCCAATTACGCGCCCCACATCATTGAGGCCTTCAAGAACATCGAAGCCGCCTCTCTCGCGCTTGAGGAAGACGAGCTTGCGGGCACATTGACAATCTCCACCACCGGGTCTTTTGCCGCCAATTGGCTTAGCCCGCGGCTGCGAGGCTTTTACGAGAAATACCCGGAAATCTCGGTAAGGGTTCTGTCAAGCGATCAGCTGGTGGAATTCAAATCCAGCGATGTGGATGTGGCCATTCGGTATGGCTTTGGCGATTATCCTGACAGCAATGTGGCTTGGGTCTTGAATGACTGGGTGGCCCCTGTCTGCAGCGTGGAAAAGGCGAAGTCACTAAGTTCCCCCGAAGATCTTCTGAGGTCTCGTCTGATCGAATACCAATGGAGCGGGTTTTCCGATGCGGATCCGAGTTGGGAGCGCTGGATGGACGCGGTTGGCTTGCCGACCGATGATGTCGAGCCCTATGTCACCTATTCCGAGGAACATATCTGTTTGCTGACGGCAAGCGATGGTCATGGTGTGGCCCTGGTCAGCCTTTTGGCCGCCGCGCGTTTTCTGGAACGCAACATGCTGGTCGCTCCCTTTGACAAGGCATTGAAGAACAAGAGCTATTTTCTCGTCTGCCCGGAGACTTACGCCAATCGCGCACGCGTTCGTGTGTTCCGGGAATGGCTATTGGACCAAGCAGATGAGTTTCGCGACAGCGCCGTAGGTCAAAGGTTTTTTGAAGATTAGCGCGCCCGCAACAATCTAATCCGTCGCTTGAATTTTTGTCATTTCTGAATTGCCGAGAAGCATGCGTTTCTGAACCCCTCATCAGGAGTTCTTGCGCATGCAAAGTTTTGACCCTTCCCAGCCCGATGGCTTCAATCAAACGCTGGACAGCACGGTCTCTGCCGACGGCGTCCCGGTCATTTCAGAACGGTATACAGTGCCGGCACGTTGCGGTGT
>DOIU01000110.1 GCA_003511825.1 Gammaproteobacteria bacterium
CCCTCGTCTTTGAGCGACAGGTCCGCGCACAGCAAGTGATGATTCACGACAACAATGTCGGCCTCTTGCGCCGCTTTGCGCGCGCCGTGAACAAAGCAACCCTCCAACTCTTCGTACTCGTGGGTGGAGCAAAATTCATCGTTAGACGTCACGTACGACCAGACCGGCGAGTCCTCAGGCACGTCGAGGACTTCAGCGATATCACCGGTTTCTGTCTGCCTGGCCCAATCCTGAATGGCGTACAACTGCTCTTGCAGATCAGGTCGGCGCAATGCACTGTGGCTCATGGCGCGTTGCAGACGATGCAAGCAGAGGTAATTCGCTCGCCCCTTTAACAGGCTCGCCTGCAAGGTGGGAGCGAGCGCACGCTTGAGCAGCGGCAAATCGTTGCGGAACAACTGGTCCTGCAGATGTCGGGTCCCGGTGGAAATAATCACCTTGCGCCCGGACAGTATCGCCGGCGCCAAGTAGGCGAAGGTTTTGCCGATACCCGTCCCCGCCTCACCCAGCAACACACCATGGCGCTCGATGCAGTCGAAGATGGCCTCGGCCAGGCGCTGCTGCTCCAGACGCGGGGCAAATCCATTCAGATGCTCAGCCAGTGGGCCTTCAAGACCGAGAAGTTCGCCGAGCGAAGAGACGTTTTCGTCAAACAAGTGCGGGGCTTACTCCGGTGCTTGAGACGGTGACTGGAACTTCAGGACCATCTGCTGCGCATTGCGCACGCCGAGCAGATCGCCGCGCAACTCTCGGGCATGACGAATGATCAGCCAGTTCCGATAGCGCAGTGCACGACTGTCTGCCGAGGCAAAGAAGTTGGACTTGGCGGCGTAATTCTCGGCCTGCCCATGCTCACCCACGGTCAGGTACAGCTCCGCGCCACGACTCCACAAGACCGGATCGCGCGGCGCGTGGTCCAGCGCCTGATTGAGGTATTTGATGGCGTTTTCGTATTGCCCGTTACCACTTTCCGTTGCCGTGGCTTGCCACAAAGATGCAACCCGCTCATCGCGCACTTCGTGACGGATACTGCCGTCCACATTGACGTAATCCGGCAAGGTGGGCTCGTACTCAGTGGTCTTTTTCGAGGGCGTGGCGCAGCCAGCCATCAGCACGCTGATGATGGCGAGCGCGAGGCATACAGGGTTCATCGGACGATTCATGGGGTGTCAGGCACTCCGCAAAGCAGCTCGGCAGCGAGCGAAGCCGATTTTGCCATTGCGACCTAGGCGGGAGCAAGTTGCATGGCCGCAGGTTTTCGGCAGGGCGGCATCAGAGCCGCCCCACCCAGCATTACTCAATCCGCTGGAACTCTACGCGTCGGTTGGCCAAACGCCCTTCTGGCGTGGCATTGCTGGCGCGCGGACGGCTCTCACCGTAGGCCACTGGCCGCATGCGTTTAACCGCAACGCCCAGTGACATCAGATAACGCACCACCGAAATCGCCCGTTGCTTGGAGAGCGCCAGATTGGCCTTGGCGGCACCGCTGTTATCCGTGTGCGCCATCACAGCCACGCGCACGTCGGGATGTTGCAACAGCTCCAAGGCAACGCCTTGCAGAACCTCTTGCGACTGGGTGGTTAAGCGTGCCGAGCCTGACTCAAACTGCACGCCCTCAAGGACACCGCTGAACACGTCGCAGCCTTGTTCATTCACTTCGCTGCCCGGCAAGGTGTCTGGGCACGCATCGTCCTCGTCATTTACGCCGTCACTGTCGGCATCGCCAATCATGGGCGTGGACTCGGGGACCACGGGCATGGGCGCAGGGACCGGCACCGGCGGTGGCTCAGGAGGTTCGGCAGCGACCGGCGGCGGTGCAACAGGGGTTGGTGGCGCGGTACGAGCAGACGTATGATCGCCGCCAAAGCGCTTCAGCAAACCCACTGAGACAAACTGCACGTCTTGATCGAAGGTTTCGCCCTCCAGACGGATGGCAAAGCCATTGTCCCACCCGTATTCAGTTCCGAGGCCCAACATCACGTGCGTGCCCTTTTGCTTTTTAAAGGGCAGATCACTGCTGTTGTCGAGAGAACCGACACCCGCCTTGGCGAACCAATCCCATCCTGCGCGTCGCATCAGTCCATCAGTGCCACGGTTGTTATAAAAGTGGTACAGGGCGGCAAGCCCAAACAAGGCGTAATCGATATCGCCCTGGGTGTCCTTGTTAGGGTTGTCGAGCGCTGCCGCCCCCAGGTCACCGTAGTAGATTTCGGCACTCCAGCGACGCGCGAAATCCATACCGAGATAGACCTTGCCGCCAAGGTCCTGCTTGTCGTCGACCTCAAAGCCGGTGTTCTTGGTCTCGGGCTCCAACTGAGAGATTCCCAACCCCAAACCACCGTAAAAGCGGTGTTGAAAATCGGCAGCGCCAGCGACAGAAGCCATCCCCGATCCAACGAGCAAAGCGGCGGTGAATAGGCGTGTGTTCATAGTCATATCGTGTATTCCGGTTGGCGTTAGCGACGGCGAGTGGGCTTCGCGCGGCGACGGTACAAGGCAGCCATCGCCATCAACGCGAGCACACCGAGCGTTGGATCAATGCCTGCGGATGTGCGCACGGTGCAGCCGCCGCCGCTGAGTCCCGTCTCAATGCGACCCGATGCCTGCAGGTAGTCCGGCACGCCGTTACCATCGGCATCGGTGAGGCCTTCTTCTGCGTCAGATACGCCATCGCCGTCGCTGTCTACGTCTTGAAAATTCGGCTGCCCGTCGGCATCCGTATCGGGCGTGGTCAGCGGCACGGCAGCCACACCGTCGTCAAAGCCATCGCCATTATCATCTTGGAAACCATCGACCCGGCCATCGCCCGCAGCGGGTTCCTCGTCATCACCGCCCGCCTCGACCAGATCGGGGATCGTATCGCCGTCACTGTCCAGATCTTTAAAATCGGCGACACCGTCTTCGTCCGTGTCAGGCGCATGGTCGGTTGTGCCATCGGCGTTCAGGTCATAACCACCGACATCCGGCTGGGTTTGTAAGGCATCCACCAAGCCGTCCGTACCGGCCGCACCGTCGAGACGACCGTCGTTGTCGGCGTCTTGATCAGAGGGCGCGCCCGCTTCGGTGACATCGGGTATACCGTCATTGTCACTGTCCAGATCGCGGAAATCGGCCACACCGTCGGTGTCGCTGTCAGCGAGCGTGAAGTTAGCCACGCCACTATCCGCACCCGTCTCCACGGCGTCGGCCATGCCATTGCTGCCGACCGCGCCATCAATGCGGCCGTCGCGATCGGTGTCCAGCGTGGCCAGCCCATCGGCGCCGGATTCTTGCAGATCCGTGATCGCATCGTTGTCTGAATCCAGATCCAGGCGATCGACCACACCATCGCCGTCGGTATCCACATCGGCCCCTTGTTGCTGCTCTAACGCATCAGCAATGCCATCGTTGTCATCATCGAGATCGTCTTTGTCGATAATGCTGTCACCATCGGAATCGGGCGGCGGTATCAGCGTGACCGTCACCGTGGCAGTGGACGACACCGGTGGGCAATTGCTGGTGTCAATGTCGTAACTGATTGCGACACTGTTTGAGCGCCAGTCATTCTCATCACCGGGCGCGCTGGACTGCGCGTCCTGCGCCCAGAGGCCGATGCGAAGATTATTCACGTCATCCGGTGTTAAGTCAGCCAGCGTGAGCACCAGCTCGCGGGTTTCGTTCACCGGCCAATTGTTCTCGCGCTCGTGTTGATCTGCGGGAAAGTCACTGGCGAGCGGAAACGCGGTGCCACGCGCGATGGATGCCTCATAGCCCGCGGCATTGCCGGCGATTTTGGTCAGGTTCCAGCGGATCGTGACATCAATCTGCGGCGCTAAGCCTGCAGGGCAGACCGCAATATCCGCCGACAAATCCGGCTGAATGATGTAGCGATACAGACTGGAGGTATCGATGCCGCCGCCCACATTGGCTGACGAATACTGCACGCCATCCCACACGGTATCGGCAAAGCCGCTGGTGGTCGTCACGGTGTACGTGCCGCCATTGCCAGGGTCCACAAAGGTATCCCCCGCAGCCGTTTGATCACTCGCTTGCGCGGCAAAGGTGCCACTGGCATTCGCCAAGCCTTCTTCAGTGACGGTGTAAGTGAAACTGTCCGTCGCACCCTCGGCAAGGCTGGTCGGTGCCGCATAGCGGACCACATCGCCTATCGCCGTTAAGGTCCCACCCTGATCACTGGTCGCAGAGACCGTCAGCACATAGTCGCCGGCATCCGTGGTCGTATCGTTCGCCAAGACCGTCAGGTCCGTCGTGTCGGCCACAACCGCGTCCACGGCGTCGTCCGTCAGCGACAAAGACGCAGCGGGTCGGCTGACAATGTCAGCGCTCAGTGGGCTGAGCCATACCAGGCTGGCGGATACGATCAAACGTGAACGGGAAGTCATGCACTTGTCCTCATCAATCGGCCCCGCGTGATCTAACGCGCGCGCCACCTGCGCGCGCGGACACGAGGCCGGGGCTCTTAACCTCAATAAAGAAGGCTGTAACACCTTGACTATAGCAGTAATGGTGCGAGCTTCCAGGCAGCGATGAAAAACCTCTGACACACTTGAATGCACAGCGTTTCAGCGCCAATGCCCCACAGTCGACAGCACGCGCTATGAGGGTATTTCGCGGATGAATCCGCTTGACACCTTAGCGGGCCACCATTATGGTACGATCATTCCAATTGGCGACCAGTGAACATGGCACGACCCAAGAAATTTCCCGAAGAGCGCGTCTTAGACGCGATTACGGATGTCTTTTGGCAGCGAGGGTTTGAAGCAACCTCGGCACAAGATCTGGTTGACGCCACAGGCCTCCCGCGCAGCAGCCTTTACAACGCCTATGTCAATAAGCAAGGTCTGTTCGAACACGCATTGATGCATTACAAGCGGCGCACCGAGGCATCTGCCGCCGCCCTGGACGCTGCTGACTCAAAGAGAGACGCCATTCATGCGCTGCTGGCAGACGCCGTGAATGCAGACCTCAGCAGTCGCACTCGACGAGGGTGTTTGGTGACCAATACGGCCATAGAACACGGCAACAGTCAGGACCGGGTCACCGAGCTGGTACGCAAGAACCTAAAAACGCTGGAGGATGCCTTAACTCGGAATATCCAAGCAGGACAAGCATCTGGCGAAATTGCGTCGAGACAAGATGCCCAGTCACTCGCTGCTTGTATTTTAACCACACTGCAAGGGCTCAGAGTGCTCGCCAAGACAACCCCGAAAACACAGCGAATGCAACTGATCAGGACCATTGAGACAACCCTAGACGCACTGCTATAGCGCTCAATATCTGTGAGTCGACAAGCTTGCTTTTTTTTTCTTCTTTTTTGGATTAATCATTCCATTACATGCTACACACTGGAGCCTCCATGATTGATAAACCGTCAAACCCTCAAACCGCGATACTGATTGCGATTCTCGCGGTAGCCATTAACTTAAGACCCGCTATTGCGGCCATCGGTCCACTCGCCGATCTGATAGAAACCCACACAGCCCTCAATGCCTCAGGCGTCGGTTTACTCTCGACGTTGCCGATATTTTTTATGGGCATAGGCGCCTTGTCGGTCAAACTATTGCGTCGGATGCTAGGCGAGGAGCGCGGTATCAGCGTCGGCGTCGCACTCATCGCCCTCGCCTGTTTCGCCCGTATGTGGCTGAACTCAGGCTGGTGATTGATGATCACGGCTATTGGCGCCGGTATGGGTATTGCCACCGTTCAAGCGCTTATGCCGGCGTTTATTAAGCGGCATTTTGGCGCGAATACAGGACGTATGATCGGTTTTTATTCGTCAGCCATTGTCGGTGGCGCTGTCATCGCCGCTGCCTTCTCGGCACAGCTCGCCAGCACATTGGGATGGACTCAAGCACTGTCACTCTGGGGCTATATCGCCATAGCCGGGCTTGCACTATGGTGGGCAATCAACGCCCGCATCCGCGACAGAAACACGCATCCAGCAACTGCGACAACCACACACTCGCCCTATTGGAAACACCATCGCAGCTGGTCGTTGCTGCTTTTCTTTGGCTTGGGTACAGGCGCATTTATGCTTATTCTGGCCTGGTTACCTGCGTTCTATGTCTCTTTGGGTAAAAGCCCGGAGTTTTCGGGTTATTTGTTAGCCAGCTTCACCTTGATTGAATTGATCACCGCCTTCGTGATTTCCGGGGTCATTCACCACTATCCCGACCGCCGTGGCCCGCTGCTAGTGTCCTTAACGCTTGTGATCGGCGGCCTGACGTGCTTGCTGGTATCGCCCTTGGCGCTGGCCTGGGTGGCAACCGCACTGCTGGGGACGGGCATCGGCCTGCTATTCCCGCTGTCGCTGATTGTCACCGTGGATCATATTGACGACCCTCAGCAAGCGGGTGATTTTTCTGCCTTCGTCACAGGAGGTGGCTATATCATCGCCAGCGTGATGCCCTTCCTCGCCGGTTGGATTCGCGACAGTTTTGCGAGCCTCGCTTACGCGTGGCTGCTTATGGCAACCGCAATGGTGATCTTGTTGCTCATGGCAATACAGTATTCGCCCGCCAGCTATGCGCGCTTCGGACAAAAAGTGACCGCGCACTGAAGACATCGGACGCCATGTCGGGTGATGCGGCGCGCCATCACTCGCTCCTCGCAGACACGTTTCTGTGCCGAGCACCCGCACCCTGCGGGTGCACAGTGGGCGAACTGCGGCACACTTTAGGGCAAACAAAAGCCTGCTTTAAGCCAACCCGCACAACCTCAGCAAAAACCCTCAATAAACGTTCAGATCCCTGCGATTTTTTGATACGGTGCAAGTGTCGTGGTGATTCACTTGCAGGTTCGTGCATGGCGAAAACAGCGTCTTTTACGTTTCGGCACAGCGTGGGCAGCCGCACGTATGGCTTTACTAATCTCGCACAGCTGATGGCAAAAGCCACACCGATGCGTTCCGGGGATCGCTTGGCAGGGCTGGCGGCCCAGTCCGCAGAGGAACACGTTGTCGCGCAAATGGCGCTGGCGGACGTGCCGCTTAAACGGTTCTTGCAAGATCCCTTAATTCCCTATGAGCAGGACGAAGTCACACGCTTGATTCTGGATGATCACGATCCGGACGCGTTTGCGCCCATCGCGCACCTCACCGTCGGTGCTTTTCGCGAGTGGCTGCTCAGTGACAACGCCAGCCCTGATGCACTCACGCAGATTCGGCCAGGTGTGACGCCCGAGATGGCGGCTGCGGTCAGCAAATTGATGCGCAATCAGGATTTAATTTTGGTGGCCAAGAAGTGCGAGGTCACCAGCGCATTTCGCAACACCTTGGGCAAGCCCGGCCATCTTTCCACGCGCCTTCAGCCTAACCACCCCACTGATGATCTCACCGGCATCGCTGCGAGCATTCTGGACGGCTTGCTCTACGCCAACGGCGATGCCGTGATCGGGATCAACCCCGCCACGGATAACGTGGCGCAGGCGTGCAAGCTGCTTCACATGATGGACGACGTGATCGCCGGTTACACCATCCCGACGCAGTCTTGCGTGCTCACGCACGTCACCAACACGCTCGAAGCCATCGAGCAAGGCGCGCCGGTGGATCTTGTGTTTCAGTCCATCGGCGGCACCGAGGCGACCAATACCAGTTTTGGCTTTACTCTCGCCACACTCGACGAAGCGCGCCAGGCGGCACTGTCTTTACAACGCGGCACACAAGGCAATAACGTCATGTACTTTGAGACCGGGCAAGGCAGTGCCCTGTCGGCCAATGCGCACCACGGTGTTGACCAACAAACCTGCGAAGCACGCGCCTACGCCGTTGCCAGAAAGTTCGAGCCGTTACTGGTGAATACCGTGGTCGGCTTTATCGGGCCCGAGTATTTGTACGACGGTAAAGAGATTATCCGTGCCAGCCTGGAAGATCACTTCTGCGGCAAACTGCTCGGTTTGCCGATGGGCTGCGACGTCTGCTACACCAACCACGCGGATGCCGACCAAAATGACATGGACAACCTCTTGACCCTACTGAGCGTCGCCGGGTGCACGTTCATCATGGGCATTCCCGGTTCAGATGACATCATGCTGAATTATCAAACCACGTCCTTTCATGATGCGATGTACATCCGTCGCGTGCTCGGCTTAAAGCCCGCTCCGGAATTCGATGCCTGGTTACAGCGGATGGACATCTACCAAAACGATGGCCAATTCACCTTGAATACAGAGGTACCAACGCACTTTCGCCCCTCTCTCGAACGCCTGCTCGGACACTCACCATGACGTATGACACCCCTTCGATGTCTGCCCAAGACCCGGTGATCCACAACCCATGGGCGCGTTTGCGACGCTTTACGGACGCGCGTATCGGTCTCGGCCGAGCGGGCGTCAGCATCCCCACGCAACAGTTGCTGGACTTTCAACTCGCTCACGCGCAAGCACAGGATGCCGTGCACAAGCCGCTCAACATCGCCACCCTGCTGGCAACGCTACCACAATCAGACAGCCTTTCCGGTCCACCCTTGCAATTAACAAGCACCGCCAAAGACCGCGCACAGTATCTGCAGCGCCCCGATCTCGGGCGACACCTGGACACATCATCGGCGTCGCAGTTGCATAAACACAGCGCAGATGACGCCTACGACATCGCCATTGCAATCGTAGACGGACTCTCTGCCCTGGCCATAGAAACCAACGCGGGTCCGTTTCTCAACGCTTTGTTACCCGTCTTAGGTCAAGACAAGCCCCCCTGGCATATCGCGCCCTTATGCATCGTGGAGCAAGGGCGTGTCGCGATCGGCGACGACATCGCTCAAGGGCTGCACGCGCGTTGTGTCCTGGTATTGATCGGCGAACGTCCCGGCTTAAGCTCTCCCGATAGCATGGGCATTTACCTGACCTGGCACCCCGGCGCCAACACCACCGACGCGGGACGCAATTGCATTTCTAATGTACGCCCTGCCGGCTTGGACTACACCCAAGCGTGCCAGCGCACGCATTATCTGCTGACGCAGGCAAGGATTCAGCGCTTGTCTGGGGTGGCACTCAAAGACCGCAGCACCGACGCAAACCTGCCTCACGATCCCAATCAGGATGCCATCGCCCCCGACGAGTAGGCTTACGCCCCTAGGCTTCGCACGCTTTACAGATGCGCTTTTGGTTCAGCTTTTGCGCAGCATTCATACTGTGCTGATAATACAACGTCTTTAAACCGAGCTTCCACGCGGCGATATAGAGCTGGTTAATGTCTTTCACAGCGGTGTCGGGGTGAACCATGATATTGATTGACTGCCCTTGATCAATATACCCCTGACGCACAGCCGCCTGCTCAATCACGCTCATCTGATCAATTTCTGCAAACGTTTTGAACACCGCCTTCTCGGCGTCGCTCAGAAACGTCAAGTGCTGAACAGAACCATCGTGGTCGCGGATATCACGCCATACCTCTTTGGTGTTTTGCCCTTTGGCGTCCAGGAGATCTTCGAGGAACGGGTTTCTGATCGTGGTTTTGATCTTGGCCACGTCTTTCACATAGCAGTTTGACCAAATCGGCTCAATGCCTTGCGAGACTTGCCCCAGAATAAAGGCGGAGGATGTCGTGGGCGCGACGGCATTGAGGGTTGTATTTCGTCGGCCGGCATCTTTCAGGATATCGGGTGCGCCAAACCAGTCAGCCAGTGCCGCCGAGGCTTGGTAGGATCTCGCCTGTATTTGCTTAGAAATCTCCAGGTTCAGTTTGGCCGCTTCTTTGCTCTCCCAGGGCAGCATTTTAGACTGCAATAGCGAGTGCCAACCGAGTACACCCAGGCCGATTGCGCGATTGGCTTTGGCAAACTCGTAGGCCTTCTTCATAAAGAGAAAGGTGAGCTGATCATCGCGTTCATCAGAGTCGCGATACACCTCCAGCTTCTCCAAAAACTCCGATATCACCGCATCCAGAAAGTGCACCAGGGTTTCCACCGCGTCGGTGTCTTTCCATTCGTCGTAGTGCATCAGGTTGATGGATGAGAGCACACACACGAACGACCAATCCTCAGTCGATGGCAGCATGATCTCCGTACACAGATTGCTCGCCAGAATGCGCAGATCGTGTTGCCGGTAGACATCAACCGTGTTGTTATTGGCCGTATCACTGAACATGATATACGGGTAGCCGATTTCGCCGCGACGCTGGATGACCTTCGCCCACAGTTTGCGTTTGTCTTGGTCACCGTCGATCATGGCTTGCATCCACGCGTCAGTGACGGTCACGCCGTGTGTCAGTTCCTGGATGTTGTTACCTTCGGTACCAATATCGAGGAATTCGCCGGCATCCGGGTGTTCTATCGGCAAATACGGCGCGAAGCGACCTCGGCGGACAGAGCCTTGGCTGACCACATCCACCATGGACTCAAACAGCTGCATAAAGTGCACAGCCCCCGAGGAATGGCCATCATTGCGGATCGGTGCACCACGAGGACGCAGCTTACCGAAATAGCCCGAGGTACCGCCGCCCAGTTTAGACATCATACCGACCTCGGCTTCGGTCATCAGGATGTGGCCGATATCGTCTTCTAAACACGATCCATAGCAGCTGATCGGCAGTCCGCGCTCCTTACCAAAATTAGACCACACAGGCGATGCCAGCGAGAAAAAACCTTTCGCCATGTAGCCGTAAAACTTATCGGCATAGCCGTCTATGCCAAGTATGGCTTCGGCGCGATCAGCAATCTCCCGAATGCGACCTTCTGCCGTTTCGCCCGTTTGCAAGTAGCCACCTTCCAGAAAGCGGCGACTGTTCTCAGTTAACCATTCCATTTTATGTCCTGCGTGTGTACTGTCGTGCGACCTTGTTTTGAAAACCTGTTCAGAACAAATCGTCACTGGTGATGCTTCGGGCCCGTTTGTTGTAATTGACGGAACGCTTAACGAAGAAATCGCCGTGCTTCGTGCCAATCACTTCGTCATCGAACCATTCCGTCTCACCGAGCAGCACCTCGTCGACCTCGAAAACCGGCGCGATATCAATGCTCTTCAGCGAGTTATTGAAACGGTGTTTTACAAACGCCTTCACCTGAGCAGCAGGTATAAACGCCAGCTCGCCTTGCTCAAAAATCCAATCAATGATTTCAGCTTCCGCCAGATACGCCTGCTTACACAGGTGCTGAACGGATCGCGCGTGCGCACGGTCAAACCATGCTGGATTTTCGGTTTTAATGATGTTGATCAGATCAGTACCAAAATTGCCGTGGATCTGCTCCTCCTTTGAGGTGGCTTCCACCACATTGGAAATGCCTTTCAACAGATTCTTATGCTTATTGAAGGACATGATGATCAGAAACTGCGAAAACAAAGACACGTGCTCAATAAAGAGCGCAAACAACAACACGGACTCCGCATACTCCCGGTTGTCGTCGCTATTGGCATGTTTGAGCGCGGACTCCAGATAGCGAACTCGCCCCATAATGACAGGGTTGTCTTTAAGGTTTTTGAATTCGGCGTTTAAGCCGAGTATTTCCAGCAAATGTGAATACGCGTCCTGGTGACGGACTTCGGATTCAGAGAACGTTGCGCCGACCGAGCCGATTTCCGGTTTTGGCAGTTTTTGATAGATATTCCCCCAAAACGTTTTAACCGCCACCTCGATCTGCGAAATCGCCAGCATGGTCCGCGTGATCGCTTCCCGCTCTATGGGGTTTAGCTGGGTTTTAAAATCTTGAATATCACTGGTGAAATTAAACTCGCTATGAATCCAGTAGGAGTGACGAATCGCATCGACATACTCCAGCAGCTGCGGGTATTCGTAGGGTTTGAGATGCACTCGTTTTTCAAAAATATTGCGCTTGCGCTTTTCGGACTGACGCTCTCGGTACAGAATGTACGCTTTAGCGACGCCATGGAAATCCGAAGACATTAACTTGTCTTCAACAATGTTCTGAATGGCTTCAATCGAGGGCGTGTAGCGACTGTCTGTCTGTTTGATGGCCACCAAAGTCTGAATCACCTGGTCACTGATCGTCTGAGCATCCGCCTCAGTGCCTACCCCTTCGGCAAACATCGCTTTCTGTATTGCTTGGGTGACCTTTTCCGCTTTAAAGGGCTTTAGGGTTTCATCCCGCTTCAGCACGTGCGTGATATGCATGGCGGTGGACCTCCTCGATGTCTGTCGGGCACGATATATCTTGGAACGTTCGGCGACCGTCATGAGCAGCGCACTCGCTTGGCATCCGCATAACGATACGCATTCGCGCAGATAGCAGGATTAATGTGCGTGGTAGCGGCACAACGGGTTGGTGTTGGGTGATACGCGTACGCGCGTGATGTGTTTGACATGTGTGGGTGTCCTGAGCTCGTGGTTGCGCGACAAATTCAGCTCGCGCGAGCAAGGACGGATAACGGCAAGCCAGACATCGAGACACCGCTGGCCTGATCACTATCTCAAGGCCCTGAACGCGAGAGCTGGAGTGAATAGCAGTGCTGTCACTGCATCGTGCTGGCAGGTCTTCGGACTCGGGAGCAGACGGACTCGGTGTCCGCTTTCCTACGGCGACGGCTTCCCGGTTGCCTTGCAACCAGTGCCTGCCCATCGGGCATGTCGCTGTCGTTCTCCCATACCGCTGCGCGTCAGTTCCGGATTCTCACCGGATTCCGTAAACAACTAGATATAGTTGTTTTGCCAGCGCGAGAGAGCATATCTTGTGCTCATGACGAAGTAAAGTGGTAGCGATAGAAAACCGCCAATGGTGGGTGAGACAGCACTGAACAGTGTCTGCTCAAAGACCATGCGCCTTCAGGCGTGCCATGAAAGCCAACCCAACATAGCGCTTGGTGACATCCGCCTCGGGTTCGTTGCCGATGTCAGACTCTCCCGCACCTAAGCCCCAGTTGACGCCCAAACCTAAGCCGCCATCAAAAAACCAGATGTGCGTTCCAGAGACTTCAAACAAGCGGTAGTCGTCTTCACGCGCCATGTACGCGAGCGAGATGACCCCGTATCGATGCCGTTGTTCTTTCTCCAAGAACAATCTACCTGAATGCAGGGGGTTCACGCCGGATCGATCATCCACTGCGCTTTGATAGCCGACTCCCCAATACAAGCCCTGGCCAATCGTCAACGGCAGTCGATACCCGAGACCGTACAGTGTGGTGCCATACTTTTCATCAACATCAAAGACCTCGCCGCCAATCTGGATTTCATCGAGCATGTGGCGCTTGAACCCAAGGCGACCGTAAAGTCCTTGATCAGATTGAACCGTTAAGATGCCCGCCAGCTGACCTTCCAGATAGTCGACCGCCCCATTATCGTCAAACGAGGTGACATCGCCTCCCAGAGAGACATCGACACGCAAAAAGCCACCGTTGTATGTGTCAGCGGCTGTTGCTCTAACACAGAACAATGCCAACACCCACACGCCGAAAAACCATCTCTTCAAGTCTTTATTTCCCATGACGTTCGCAATCAGACAGGAGCCAGCACCCCTAAACACCATGGTTTCTGCAGGGTTAACTGTTCCGAAGAATTGCTCGGCAGTCTATCACTCTTGTGGCCTAACCGTGTATCACATTGGCTATTATTACCGCTTATGATGCTGAGGCAATATCATCTCCGCCTCGCGCTCAGCGGACTGTTTTTCTGTCTTTATGGATGCATGAACACAGTGGTCTATCTGGGGTCAGCGCAAACCACTCGGCCCGGCGTGGCGACTTCGGCGTGACTCACTCGCCCCGCTCACCCAGACGAAACATCGCAAGCAATCCAAATCTTACGGTGGTGATATCCGCCTCTGAATCGTAACCTAAATCGGTTTCTCCCTCTCCAACGGCCATGTTGACCCCTAAGCCAATCTCGTTTTGCAAGAACCAAACGTAGGTGCCAGCAACTTCGATGGATTTAAAACCATTAACGCGTCTGACTTGGGAGGCTGATAGGCTTCCATAATTGTTTGGGGCTGTCCTAGATA